>NZ_PJAV01000138.1:0-69721 GCF_002836695.1 Pseudoalteromonas sp. 78C3 | reverse complement strand
TAGTAAAATAACCTTTCCTAAGCATAATATTTATTAATGGCAATAACTTACACTATTTGCTATTAATAGAAACTCATAAAATAAGGGCGTTTTCGCGCTAGAATAGGGAAAGTGTCCACTGATAAAGCCGTTATGTAGCTTGGAGGATAATCATGCAACATGTCATAAATGTGTTAGAGCCTATTTTTCAAGAACATTGTTGTAGGGTCAAGTCGGCACCTGAGGAGTCTCTAACGATATTTAAACTCAGAGCTCATGGCCATGGTGTTCCTGATGAGGTGACTAAACAGTTAACCTCCTTTTATTTACAAGTTGCAGAAGTTCCTTGTTTGGACTCATTTGCTGTACATGGTTGTGATGAAATCATCATATTCGAGTGGTGGCAGGACGGTGAGCTATGGCTAGGTACAAAGGATTATTACATTTTACGTTGGTCATCTGAGAAAGCACGTTTTTGTATTGGGGATGCAAACAACGTAAGCTTCAGCAATGAAGAAGAGTTTATAATGTTTTCCGATGCCGTTGTAGCTTTAGCCAATGTATATTCGTGATGTTGAGTTTTTATGCTACATAAGAAAGGTATTTAAACTAAACAAAAAAAACAGTGAGTTACGATTTGTTTTGCTACGCATTTCACCCCACAATTGTTGTCCGCATAAGGCGGCGTTATCAACGTCCGCAATTGGCACTTACCTGCCAATAATAGTCACATCACTCCCACCGGCACTCGCGTATATTCACTTTGTCGTTTTTAAACAGTACGCCTTCTGATAGTAGCTTTTCGCGTTGTTCTTGGTATTTTTCGCTACCTTCAGGGAATGATATTTTACCTTGGCTATTCACTACCCTGTGCCAAGGTATAACCGAGTCGTTTGGCATCATTTTTAATAAGCGCCCGACCAACCGTGAGTTTTGCGGGTAGCCCGCAAGTGCTGCAACTTGCCCGTAACTTGCTACTTTTCCTACTGGTATGCCTGCGATAACAGTATAAATAAGCGTTTCTTTATCAATATCCATTGTTGTTAGAATATTCCTTACTTAATTGTTTAAATTGCTCCCAGATAGTACGCGCTACAGGGCCGTGGTGCATTGCATGCTGCCTAAAGGCTCTAATTTGCGCGCTAAATTTATGCTCTCGGTCAGTTATGTGTATTTCTTGAAGTAAGCCTGCTTTTATTTCAGGGTCGCAGTGCTCTAGGCTCATCATTGCCCAACCCGCACCTGAGAGTAAAAACGATTTTAGGGTCGATACATCATCAATTTTCATCATGGCGGAGCCTTTTGAGTACGATAGCCTGTCGCTGTCGATACTCAAGTCACTTTCAAACATGGCTAAACACGGATACGTTTGCAGTTCGCTATAGGTGAGTTTTTGAGGGAGTACGCCTTTAGCGCTCACAATGCCAATATCGAGCCTGCCTATGGGTACGCTTTCTAAATCGCCTGTTGCATGAAATAAATCAAACCACGGGCCAATGCCTAATTCGGCTTGCCCACTGTTTACTTGCTCTAATGAAATAAAGCGCTTCCCGCTGGTTAAGCTAAACTCTGTGCTGGTAAACAACCTAAAAGTATTACTTATGATCTCGTTATAACTCTGCATATGACAAAGTTGCTCGTAACAAACTCTAAATTGGGGTTCATTACCTAATGCCAATTCTTTAGCGAGCTGTGCCAGCTCGTCGTTGGCATGCAGTAGTTGCTGCGCTTCGCGGTGAAAAACACGCCCTTTTTCAGTAAGCTGCAATCGGTACTTACTTCTGTCTAGTAACTCAAATCCTATTTTGGCTTCTAAGTTTTTAATTGCGAGTGTAAGCGCGGGCTGCGTTTTATGTAGCTTTAGTGCTGCTCCACTTAAGCTTGCGCTTTGCACTATGGCATCTAAAATTATTAATTGATTCAGCTTCATATACCGCCCTGCAACATCATAAATAAAACTTATTGAGTTTCTAAAATTTAATGATTTTTATTTTATATGTTTGCAGCGTATGCTGCACTTAATTATTTTGCCATGATTGCAACGGAGAAGACATGAAACTCTTTCGTCTATGTTTATTAACAACGACCTTACTTAGCTTAATAGCCTGTTCTGAGCCAGAACAACAAGTTAAAGAAGAGCCTATTCGCCCTGTTAAATTATTCAACATAGGTCATGATACGCAAATTAACATTCGTAGTTTTCCTGCTGAAGTTGTTGCAAACCAAGGCTCTTACCTTGCTTTTAGGGTAAACGGCGAACTTGTTAAGTTTCCGGTTCTTGCTGGTGAACACGTTGAAAAAGGTGATTTATTAGCAAAACTGGATCCAGAAGATTTTCAATTACAGTTTGACGAACGTAAAGCGCGCTTTGAATTGGCAAAGTCACAACTTGGCCGTATTGAGCAATTGTTTGAGAAAAAAATCACCAGCCAATCAGAATTAGATCAAGCCACTGCTAATATGCAAATTGCTGAATCTGCATTTAGAATTGCACAAACGAACCTTGAATACAGT
Source organism: Pseudoalteromonas sp. 78C3 (assembly GCF_002836695.1). Classification (NCBI taxonomy): domain Bacteria; kingdom Pseudomonadati; phylum Pseudomonadota; class Gammaproteobacteria; order Alteromonadales; family Pseudoalteromonadaceae; genus Pseudoalteromonas; species Pseudoalteromonas sp. 78C3. The sequence continues at coordinate 67,228 of NZ_PJAV01000138.1, read as the reverse complement.
GAACTACGCGCACCATTTTCAGGCACTGTCGCTAAGGTGTTTGTTAAAAACTTTGAAAATATTCAAGCAAAGCAAAATATATTACGCTTAGAAACACGCGATTTAATGGATGTAGAAATCCAGGTTCCTGAAAAAATAATCGCTCGCCTTAAAAAAGGCACCGATTACCACCCTACTGTAAAGTTTGATGGCTTTGACGATAAAGAATACACACTTGATATCAAAGAGTGGGACACCCAAGCTGACCCTGCAACGCTTACCTATAAAGTTGTGTTTTCGCTACCAGTACCTGAGGACTTTAATTTACTAGCGGGTATGACGGGTAGCGTGCTTATAGATTTAAGTAAAGTAACACGCTCGCAAGTTGCTTATACAATATTACCTATCGAGTCGGTGTTTTCTGAGCCGCAAGAATCAATTGAAGATAACGCCTACGTATGGCTTTTTGATTCAAAAACTAGCCAAGTGCACAAACAAGCTGTAAAGGTTGGCCAGTTGCACCGCGATGGTATTGAAGTATTAAGCGGTATTGAAGAAGGCCAAATTGTGGTTTCTGCCGGTGTGCATTCACTAAAAGAAGGCATGAAAGTAAGAGCATGGAATAAAGAGCGAGGCTTATAATTATGAGCTTTGCACAACTCTCCATAGAGAAAAAAGTAATCAGTTGGATGTTTACGCTGCTGCTATTAATTGGCGGTAGTGTGTCGTACTTTGATTTAGGGCAACTAGAAGACCCTGAGTTTACGCTTAAAAAAGCCATGGTTATTACCATGTACCCTGGCGCTTCGCCGCAGCAAGTTGAAGAAGAAGTTACTTTTCCGATTGAAAACGCGATTCAGCAATTACCTTATGTTGATTACGTTACGTCTATTTCATCTAACGGGAAATCACAAATTACTGTTGAAATGAAAAGCACTTATCGTAAGGAACAACTCCGCCAAATTTGGGATGAAATGCGTCGAAAAATTAACGACCTTTCTCCGTCATTACCCAGTGGTGTTTACCCAAGCACTATTTTGGACGACTTTGCCGACGTTTACGGTGTTATGTATTCGGTAACCGGTGATGGTTATTCGTATGACGAGCTTAAAGATTACGTCGATTTTTTAAAACGTGAACTGGTATTGGTTAAAGGCGTAAGTAAAGTAACAATAGCGGGTGAACAACAAGCGCAAGTAATGGTTGAAGTTTCTACGCGTAAACTTGCTCAATTAGGTATTGCGCCAAGCCATATATTCCAGTTATTGCAATCGCAAAACACGGTATCTAACGCGGGTAAAATTCGCGTGGGCGATGAATCAATTCGCCTGCACCCTACCGGTGAATTTAAAGACGTAAAAGAACTCGAAACGTTGCTTATTTCAAAATCGGGTGAAAGTGAACTTATTTATTTAGGCGATGTTGCAAAGGTTTACAGAGAGTATGCAGAAGTACCAAATAACATTATTCGTTATAACTCTCAGCAAGCTTTACTTATTGGCGTGTCGTTTATGTCGGGTGTTAACGTGGTTGATGTGGGTAAAAACATAGACGAGCATTTAGCATCACTTGAATATCAACGCCCTCATGGTATTCATATAAATTCTGTATACAACCAACCACAAGAGGTTCAAAAATCGGTTGATGGTTTTATTATCAGCTTACTTGAAGCCATTGCGATTGTTATTGTAGTCCTGCTGTTATTTATGGGTTTAAAAAGCGGTATTTTAATTGGTGGTATTTTACTGCTTACCGTACTGGGTACGTTTATATTTATGAAGTTGTTTGCTATCGACTTGCAACGCATATCGCTTGGGGCACTTATTATTGCGCTTGGTATGCTGGTTGATAACGCAATAGTCGTCACCGAAGGCATACTTATAAACCTTAAACGTGGCCAAACAAAACTCAAAGCGGCTGTTAATATTGTTGAGCAAACAAAATGGCCTTTACTAGGTGCAACAGTAATTGCAGTCACTGCCTTTGCGCCAATTGGTTTAAGCTCTGATGCCAGTGGTGAATTTGCCGGTAGCTTGTTTTGGGTGTTGTTTATTTCGCTTTTATTAAGCTGGATAACAGCAATTACGCTAACGCCATTTTTTGCTAATTTAATGTTTAAAGAAAACGAATTTAAAAACGAAGAAGGCCAAGAAGATGAAGACCCATACAAAGGCTTTATTTTTAATGGTTACAAAGCGATTTTAGATTTAGCGCTGCACTTTAGAAAAACCACGCTTATATTAATGGTTGTTTTACTGTGTACAGCGGTTGTTGGTTTTGGCTCTGTAAAACAGTCGTTTTTTCCTGCCTCTAATACGCCTATGTTTTATGTAGATTACTGGCAAGAGCAAGGTTCTGATATTCGCTCAACCCTTGAGGGCGTTAAAAAACTTGAACAGTTTTTATTAAAAGAACAGCTTGTTGAAGAAGTAACAAGTACAACAGGCCAAGGTGCACCGCGCTTTATGCTTACCTACGCGCCAGAAAAATCATACCCAGCGTACGGGCAATTAATTATTCGTGTTTCCAACAGAGAAGCCGTAGCAACTGTAATGCAAACAGTGCGTGATTACTCACACAATTATGCACTCTCTGCACAGCTTAAAATTAAACCTATGGAAATTGGCCCCTCTACTGATGCAAAAATAGAAGCTCGTTTTTCGGGTCCTGACCCCGTGGTATTAAGGCAGTTATCCGCTAAAACCAAAGAGATATTAGGCAAGGACGACGGTGCATTCAATATTCGAGATGACTGGCGCGCACGTACCAAAATGATTCGCCCGCAATTTAACGAGCAAAAAGCACGTCGATTAGGTATTAGTAAATCAGATTTAGACAATGTATTACTAACGAGCTTATCGGGTAAACAAGTGGGCGTATATCGCGATGGCACGCAGTTGCTACCCATTATTGCCCGTTCTCCCGCTAACGAGCGCTTAAACGTAGAAAGCGTACACGACCTTCAAATATACAGCCCAGTATTGGGTGTATTTGTACCAGTGACTCAGGTTGTAGACGAATTTGATGTGCAGTGGGAAGACAGCCTAATAATGCGCCGCGATCGCAAACGTACTATTACAGTAATGGCCGATAATAATGTATTAGGGGATGAAACACCTGCAAAACTATTTGCCCGTATTCGCGGTCCGATAGAGAACATGGAACTACCGCGTGGTTACCAACTAGAATGGGGCGGCGAGTTTGAGTCATCAAGCAAGGCGCAAAAAGCAATATTTGGCTCATTACCGCTGGGTTATTTAGCGATGTTTGCAGTCACGGTATTACTTTTTAACTCACTTAAACAGCCACTTGTTATTTGGGCAACTGTGCCTTTGGCTATTATTGGTGTAAGCGCGGGCTTGTTAGCAATGAATGCTCCGTTTAGCTTTATGGGTCTACTTGGTTTGTTAAGCTTAAGCGGTATGCTAATTAAAAACGGTATTGTATTAGTTGATCAAATAAATCTTGAATTAAGGGAAGGTAAATCGCCCTATGAGGCCGTATTTGACTCTGGTGTGAGCCGTGTACGACCGGTTGCAATGGCAGCTATAACCACTATTTTGGGTATGATCCCGCTGTTATTTGACGTGTTTTTTCAATCAATGGCGGTAACGATTATGTTTGGTTTAGGCTTTGCTACAATTTTGACTCTAATTGTAGTGCCAGTACTTTACACAGTTATATTTAGAATTGATTACGAGCCACGTAAGTAGTTAAACATATAATTGGTTAACATTAAAAAATGCCACAGGCTCAAAATCCTGTGGCATTTTTATTTAATACCGATGAAAAAAGAAAGGCTACATATTTAGTTGTTAAGAAACTAACCGCAACACTTTTTATATTTTTTGCCACTACCACATACACAGGGTGCGTTACGCTCTGGTACTTTATCAAATACTTGTGGTGTTGACTTGCTAAGCGCAAAGTCTAGTTCGCGAATATCTTCTAGTACGTCTTCTTTAACTTCAATTGAAGCAAACAGCGAATGCTCTTCTAGTATTGCTTCTATTTCTGATTGTCGTTCAGCTGAGTTTACAATTAGCGTTAACGGGTGCAACTCTGTGCCTACCTTTGCGGTACGATTTGGCGCAAATCCATTACTGTTATTTTTACCCATTATGTCGGGCTTACCCATAAAGAAAAATTTTGACATGTTACTTCTATAACCTTTCTACATTATTAAGACGGCGCATCTTAACAGCTTACCCAACATATAACTAAGGTGTACTTGCTAATGCACAATATAAATCAGGCTTTAGCGTATATACGCCTAATATAGCGACATAATGAGGCCATTTAATGGATTTAGGCAAAATTTAAATTCGAAATATAGTAAAATTATCATGACTCAACTTAGTGGCGTTTTAGTATCTAACTCAATATTATGGATAAGCATTGGAAAACTTTAAAATTGCAGTACTAATAGCAGGCAGTCTTTTTATACTTTTTGGTTATTTACGCTTTATAACTGACGATAATGATAACGTGAACTTAAACAACTACCGTTTTACAGGGGGCATATTACTGGTTATTTCCGGTATAGTTGATGGCACACGCGACCTTGTTAAGCGCTTGCGCTCTAAAAACGCATTATCGGCGATTGCAGTTTATTTAGGTATACTCTTATTTTATATTGGTTTTAGCATTCAATAGCTAAACATTAAGCGCTAATTTGAGCTTTATACAAGCAGTATTTTATAAGTGAATACCCCGTGACCTTTAAACAACTATTCAACAGCGCCTTATTACTTATAGCAACGGCTCCTCCATTGGTTTTGCTTGCATGGGATGAACAAGCCGATCCCGCTTTTATCCCCAATGGTATGTATGACACTTTAACATTTACGTTATTTCCAATAATGACGATCGTGTTATCGGTTGCTTTATTTAGGCACCTATATAAAAAATACAATAATAACTTTGAATTTAAACATACGGTTAAGGATTATATTGTTGAACACGGGAAGTTGCGCTCAGTATTTATACCAATTGGTTTACCTATTTTAATTTACTTATGGTTGTGGACGTCAGTATGTATTTCAGTAAAGTTACTGGCAAATAAATACGGCGATAATATATGGCAGCAAGAATATCAGTTACTCGAAGTAGGTACTTGTCCAACTGATTATGAATACAGTTGCGCAAAACTGACTGTACTGGATTTAAAAAGCTATAAAAAGCACACTTTTAGATGGTATTTAGATAAAGGTAGATTGGTGGGTTTGCAAAATAACAACGTAAACTTAGTGGGCGTTAAAAGCCCACTTGGTAACATAGTACAAGAAATACAGTGGTAGTAGAATACCACTTAGCTGCACATTATTTTTTTAGACTGAGAATACGGTCCGAACTTGGTTTTGAGTCTGATTTAGCATTAGACGACTTGTTCTCTTTAATGCTTTTTGGCTTACCCACATACGTTGTAGAACGCTTTTGGTAAGGAGTATTACTGCGCTCATTTTTGCGCTCTCCGTTAGCATTGCTGCGCTCAGAGTTACGATTTGTATTTCGCTCATTACTACGCTCACTATTTCGATCACCATTATTAAAGCGTCGTGGGTTTTCGCCCTGAAAATCACGTTTTTTAGGTGCGAAAGGTGCATTATTTTCTGATTGCTTATTAGTATCAAGCGAGTGCTCTTGAGTTTTACCAGAATCAGAAATCGAATCGTTTATTTGCGCCATTTCAATATCTGATAGATGACGCCACTGCCCTACTTTTAAACCTTTAAGTGTTACGTTCATTATGCGCGTACGTTTTAAGGTTACAACTTCGTAGCCTAAGTATTCACACATGCGGCGTATTTGACGGTTTAAACCTTGAGTAAGTACTATTTTAAATTCTTTGGGGCCACTTTGCGTTACTTTACATTCTTTAGTAACGGTATCTAAAATAGGCACACCATTCGCCATTTTTGTAACAAACTGACGATTAAGCGGTTTATCTACCGTAACAACGTATTCTTTTTCGTGATTATTGCCCGCACGTAAAATTTTATTAACGATATCGCCTTCGTTAGTTAAAAATATAAGCCCTTCAGACGGTCTATCTAAGCGCCCTATTGGGAATATACGCGTAGGATAATTTACCGCGCGAATAATATTACTTTGAATTTTACTTTCGGTAGTACACGTTATACCAACGGGTTTATTGTAGGCAATGTAAACGCGCTTTGGCGTGGCTTTAAGAGGCTTACCATCAATTAATACAACATCGGTAGCGGCTACTTTTACGCCCATTTCTGGTGAGTAGCCATTAACGCTGACACGACCTTGCTCAATATATTTATCGGCTTCGCGGCGTGAACAAAATCCTGTTTCACTAATAAATTTATTTAAACGTTTTAATTCGGTCATGGCACTTATAGCGTAGTAATTTTTAAGGCGAGTAGTGTAAACCACCCACACTATTTTTTCGCCCCTAATTTACTATTTATAGGCGTTTAAGCACTAATTTTTACTTTAGTTAATTTACGCCATACACATTCAAGCGGACCTTGATTAAAATAGCGGCTGTATAAAATGGTAAATATGAGCTGCAGCGCAACTAATGCCGTTGCAACTAACCAATAGTCAATACGATCAAAACTGAGCACCCAGTGAGTAAATAGCACTTTATATAACAACAGTTGTATGAGTGTTTGGCTAATATATAAAGTAAATGCTAAGCGCCCTGCTTGTTGAATAAGCGTGCCGACGTGTCCGCTGTTATTGCAAAATTTAACAATTAAATGAATATACAGCGTAGCCATACCTAGGGCCGCAAACATATTTACAAATTCTTGCACCCCATATCCTAAGCTGCCATTAAGCTGTGATGCATAAAGCCTGATTCCACAAAAAACAATGGTCATTGCACCGCAAACTATTAATTGCTGAGTCGTTAAGCCTTTACTAAAAACGCCTTGTTTATATAAATAAATGCCAATGAGCATAAGGCCCACGCACATCCACATTGTCATTATTGGCACCATAACAAGCATCAATGTGTTCATGGCGAGGTTACTAATAAAGTAATCAATATAGTGTGGGTTATAGAAATCTATAAACTGTGCTGAATCGCGGTAAATCACTTCATCGGGTACGCTAGATACAATAAGCACAGTAGCTACACCCGATAACAAAATAAACTCAAGTCCTCTTTTTAAAAGTACGCTGTTATCACTCTCTAAATATTTAATAACAAACCAGCCAGATACACCGTAAACAAATAAAATATCACCTGCCCAAAGTAAAAAACCATGTGCTAAGCCAAAGAGGATTAACCAATAAAGTCTGCTTTTTAACTGCAATTCAGATTTGTAACGTTGCCACTGAATGTAAAGCCCGGCACCAAAAAGCAAACTAAACAGTGTTCTAAAACGCCCGTCTACAAACAAGCTGCTAAAGGTATGAATAATTGAGTCGCTAACAGGAGGATTAGTTAAAGAGGTATACCCGTATTCAAAAAGGCCGAAGGCGTAAGCATTCATGTAAACTAGGCCAAGCACGGCAACGCCGCGAATAAAGTCCATATTATAATTGCGCATTAAAGCTATTATCCGTTAAATATTATTCTTATAACTGTCAGCCCAATCGACTGACTGCTGGTAAAGTGGAGGAAGTATAGCACTGTCTATATTCAACAAAAGTACAGCTTGTTCAAGTGCCCACCAGCTTCCTGTTTCGTATGCTTTAACAACGTTTAAAATATAATAAAGTGTGTTTTTATCCCCTAATAATGCCGTTTTTATTTCATCAGGGAAAGGTAGTTTTTCAACAAGTAAGCTCATTGGTTGATCAAGGATTGCATCTAGCAGTGAAAATAACCCAGTTAAAAATGCTTCGCCTGACTGGCTCTTATTAACCTTTTTTGCTAACAACTCACAAAAACGAGCACGTACAACACACACTTGCATTAGCTCTGCAGGTTTTTTACCTGCGGTATGAGCAGTAACAATAAGGCTAACAAACTTTTTAAGGCGTTCATGCCCTAAATACACAAGCGCTTGCTTTAATGACGATATCTGGCTTTGTATAGGAAAAACACCACTGTTAATTAAACGCAACAATTTATATGCAAGTGCAGCATCAAGCTCAAATAGTCCAGATATAGTTTTTATATCTGGACTGTTTTTCATTATTTCGGCGTAAATAGCGACGACTAAACCATAATTATAATCAATGTCATTTTGTTTGATCATGGTAGGTTTTGCAAAAAAATAGCCTTGAAAATAATCAAACCCCATATCAAAGGCGAGCTTATAGTCTTCTTGTGTTTCTATTTTTTCGGCTAGTATTTTTATTTGTTTATGCGCTTGTAACTTATTAATTATGGGCTGTATTTCGCTAAGAGGTGTAATTGCAATATCAAATTTAATGAGCTTCACAAGCTTTAAAAAACGATCCCACTGTGGTTTATATACAAAGTCATCGAGTGCGAGTTTGTAGTTACTATGAAATAAACCTCGGCACAGTTCATAGTTATCGTCGGTGGGTTCTATGGTTTCGAGTAACTCAATCACAACGTCTTGGCATGGTAGGAAAGCACATAAATCGAGTTTTAATGATTCAGGTCCTATATTAATAAGTGCTTTTTTGCCTGATGTAATATGGCGTGTACCTAAATTTAATTGATTTTCCATAATAAGCCTTGCTGTTGCTTGGCCTTCTGCAATATCTGGAAAATAATTTTTTGGACTATCACGAAAAAGTAGCTCATAGGCTACTACTTTTTTACTTCGATTGAATATTGCTTGCCTTGCAACAAATACAGACACATTACCTACTTCTTAGTTTTTATATAATACTAAGTAATTAAACCCTAAGCAGGTACATTTGTCACTAAACTTTAAAGTACAGCAACGATTTACCGGTATAAGGTTGTTATATAATCAGTTGCCACTTGTGGCCACGAAAAACGCATTTGCTCTGCGCTGTGCTTAATTTTATGCCACTTTTTAGGATTCTGCTTTTTAATTAAGAGAGTTTCGTCTAAACAGCTAATTAAATTACTTGTTTGCGTTGCTAACGTGTCGCCATTAAAGCTAAAACCATTTTCATGATGTTTTACCGTGTCTTTTAATCCGCCAACACTGTGTACTAAACATGGTTGCCCGGCACGCATTGCCAACATTTGGCTAATACCACAAGGTTCAAACGAGCTTGGCATTAAAAATAAGTCACCTAGCTGATACATTAAATCGCCAACACCTTGACCATAACCCTTCAAAAATAAAAGATTAGAATTACGCGCCATTGCTTTGGTAAATATGCTTTCGAGTTCTTTGTCACCCGAACCTAAAACAATGAGTCTGCCGTTATATTCATTAATAACTTGGCACACTTTATCAATAGCTAAAGCCTCATTAACCTGCTGGCACAATAACAACACTTTTTGCTCTGTAAGTCGGCCAACGCTTGTAACTAATGGGCCATTATTAACCGTTGCTTTAAATTGCTGTAGTCGTTGGTGGGCAATATAGTAACCGCTTTGTAACTGCTCGCTATTTGCCATCCAAGTAAATAAAGTGTTCTCGGCTTGGCTATAAAAATCGGCGAGAGTTGCTCCTTCAAGTGCATTGCTTGGATATTCGCAGCCATTTAAAATACCGACAAGCTTACCTTGGCTTGCTGCATTTTGCAGATCTTGCTCAAGCCCTTCGCCACCAAAAAAACCATGCTCGTAATTACTAGGTTCAAGAACCTCTTGGCTGTAGGTTGGTGATACAACATGTACTTTATCGCACAGATTTATTGCACTGCGCATAGGGTTAAAGCAATGTGGATAACGCGGGTCACATAGTTGCTGGCCATTATAACTAAGTGACGGAAACCATGCCTCTAAGCTTGAATCATCATGCTTAAATGGTCTTATACCTTGCAGTGCAATATTGTGCACTGTGTAGGCAATGGGTAAAGTGTTAAGTGAGCTATAACGGGGCTCAAATTTGAGTAAAACTGCAACACAAGCGCTGTGCCAATCATGTAAATGTAGCGCTGTAGGGCGCTTTAATACACCTTGTAATAATGCTTCGCAGACGGCTGCATTAAATAAAGCAAATTTTGTCGCGTCGGTAGCAAAAGGTCGCCCTGGTGCATCGTTACAATATACACTGCCTGACTCACTAAATAGCGGGTGGCTAATAACAATTTGGCTTACATTATTTTGGGCTTGTTGTACTTCAAAAACTTTTAATACATGGGGTTGAGCATTAAATGCAACGGTTACTTCACCTATATAAATACGCTCAAGCGGCTCAAACCCGTAGTCAGGAATAACAACGTCAACCGTTATACCTTGCTTTACGAGCGCCCTTGGGGCATCGCGTACTACATCTGCCACACCGCCTACTTTCGCGCCTGGTAACGCGTCATTTTCTGCTGCAACCATTAATACATGCATTAATTTACTACTTCCTTTAAACCTGTGTGGGCTTGCTCATGAATGAGCAAGCTTTGTTGTCGTGCTTAATATTTAACGTGTTTTACGCTAGCTTTTTATTCTCACGCGCTTGGCGCTCTAACTTTTTTGCAAGCTCAGTGAGCATATCACGAGTAACAAGAACGATGCCTTTCTTAGATACCCTAAAGCCGTTTTCTTCATCTGTTTTTTTGTCAAAACCGATTTCGAGACCTGCAGGTATTTCACAGCTTCTATCTATAATCGCACGCTTAATTTTACAACCTCGATTTATAACCGCACCGGGTAAAATTACCGACTGCTCAATAGTACAAAATGAGCGAACGTGGACATTAGAAAACAAGAGTGACTTTCTAACCGCAGAGCCCGAAATAATACACCCACCCGACACGGTTGAGTCCAAGGCCATACCGCGCCTATCTTCGTCATCAAAAATAAACTTAGCAGGTGGTAGTTGCTCTTGATATGTCCATATTGGCCACGTTGGGTCATATAAATCGAGTTGTGGCTCAGGCATTACCAATTCCATATTAGCCTCCCAGAACGAATCTAGGGTACCTACATCGCGCCAATAAGGTTGCCCTTCTTGGTTTGGATCTCTAAATGGGAAGGCAAATACATTATGCTCTTCTATAATTGCTGGAATAATATCGTGACCAAAATCTCGGCCAGAACCTTCATTCTCAGAATCTTTTTTAAGTTGCTCAAACAAAAATTCAGTATTAAAAATGTAGTTTCCCATTGATGCTAAGCATGTACCTGGCTTGCCAGGTACGGAGCTAGGCATTGCTGGTTTTTCATCAAAACGACACACTCTGTTTTCTTCATCAACGGTCATTACACCAAACGTATCTGCGGCTTCCTCTACGGGCACTTCAATACAACACACTGTCATATCTGCGCCCTTTTGCACATGTTCAGCCAATAAAGCACCATAGTCCATACGGTACACATGATCTCCAGACAAAATCATCACATATTTAGGAAGCTCGTGGCGAATAATATCTATATTTTGAAAAACAGCATCTGCGGTGCCACAGTACCAATCATCACCTTGGCGCTGAGATGCAGGTAGTATTTCAACCGACTCACCAAGCTCTTTTTTAAAGTGGCCCCACGCGCGGTTTACATGACGTATTAATGAATGTGATTTATATTGTGTAGCAATACCAACACGTCTCACACCCGAGTTAATACAGTTTGATAGTGGAAAATCGATAATTCGATGTTTACCACCAAAGTAAACTGCTGGCTTTGCTCGCCAATCGGTTAGCTCATGCAGGCGAGAACCGCGTCCGCCTGCCAGTATTAACGCGTAAGTTTCTCTGGTTAGGCTACTTATGTAGCGATTTGCATAATTAGGCATAATACTCTCTCCATTTAGTCTAGGCTGTTAGTGGCATGGCTTTTAGTTGTCGTTAAGTCTGTTTCACTAATATTGAGGGGTTCTAAATGCCAAATATCTTCACTGTATTGGCTTATGGTTCTGTCACTTGAAAACATACCACTGGCTGCTGTATTTAAAATACTCATTTGTGTCCAGTAGGTCTGATCTGCGTAAGCTTTATCAACTTCTTTTTGAGCTGCTACATAACTTTCAAAATCGTGAGCAACAAGCCATGGATCGTGCGGGCTCTTAATTGCATTTGTTATGTCGTCAAATAAGCATGGTTCAAATAAATTAAAATGCCCGCTTTCGAGCAGTTGCATTACATTATTTAAATCGCTATTTTGCGCGATTAAATGCTCAGGATTGTAACGTGACTTAATATCATCAATTTGATGAGCTTGTGCCCCAAACAAAAAGAAGTTGTCTGCACCAACTGCATCTCTAATTTCAATGTTTGCGCCATCCAGCGTGCCTATCGTCAATGCACCATTCATCATAAACTTCATGTTGCCAGTACCAGACGCTTCTTTGCCTGCGGTAGATACTTGCTCTGACAAATCGGTTGCAGGACAAATAACTTCCATAGCGGTTACGTTGTAATTAGGTAAAAAGGCGACGCGTAAATACGGGGCTGCTAACGGGTCTTTATTTATAACTTCTGCCACGTTATTAATAAGCTTAATAATTTTTTTAGCCATGTAATAACCCGGTGCTGCTTTACCACCTAATAAAACACAGCGAGGAACAAGCCCTTGGGTATCACCACGGCGAATACGGTCATATAAATGAATAACATGAAGTATGTTTAATAGCTGACGTTTGTATTCGTGGATACGTTTTACTTGTACGTCAAACATCATCGATACGTCAAAATCAACATCGCAGCGCGCCTTAACTAAATCAACTAAACGCTGTTTGTTTTCGCGTTTAGCATTTTGCCATTGCCCATGAAATGCTTTGTCATCGTAAAAACGACGTAGGTCGCTAATTGTTGAAAAGTTTTTAACCCAGTCATGACCAATTTTTTCGCTGATTAATTTACTTAAAACGGGATTACAATGCGCAAGCCAACGTCTTGGTGTAACACCATTTGTTTTGTTATTAAACTTATCTGGCCAAAGCGCGTAAAACTCTTTAAATAAACCCGCTTTTAACAGTTCGGTATGCAGTGCTGCTACGCCATTTACAGAGTAACTCCCTACAATGGCTAAGTAAGCCATACGAATTTGCGGCTCATCGCCCTCTTCAATCAACGACAATGCACGCTGTTTATTAACATCACCCGGCCATTGCTGTGCAACTTGTACTAAAAAGCGTGCGTTTATCTCGTAAACTATTTCTAAAATGCGTGGTAATAATTTTGAAAACAACGAAACAGACCACTTTTCAAGCGCTTCAGGAAGTAGCGTATGGTTTGTGTAGGCCATTGTTTTAGTAGTGATTTGCCAAGCATCGTTCCAATCAAGTTCGTAATCATCAATTAAAATACGCATCAGCTCTGCAACAGCAATACTTGGGTGCGTATCGTTTAACTGAAAAACATGAAAATCAGCAAAGTCGCTAAAGCTCTCGCCATGTTGGGAAACCCACTGATCAACTACGTCTTGAATACTCGCAGATGATAAAAAGTATTGTTGGCGCAATCTAAGCTCTTTACCATTTTCGCTACTGTCGTTTGGATATAGCACCATGGTAATTTGTTCAGCTAGGTTTTTTTGAGCGACGGCTTCTGAGTAACTGCCTGCATTAAATTCGGTCAAATTAAATTCATCTGTCGCTTCTGATTTCCATAAGCGTAGCGTATTTACAATATTGTTTTTATAACCTGGGACAGGGACATCGTAAGGGACAGCTAATACATCTTGTGAACTCATCCATTGACGATGCTCTCGGCCAAATTTATCCGTGTAACTTTGCACGTAGCCGCCAAATTTCACACGTTTTGCATGTTCTGGCGCGCTTAGCTCCCATGGGTGCCCTTCGCGCAGCCAGTTATCTGGTTGCTCAATTTGGTTACCATCTTTAATTGATTGGTTAAACATGCCGTATTCGTAACGAAGGCCATAACCAATGACAGGTAACGCTAGACTTGCACAGCTATCTAAAAAACAAGCAGCTAGGCGGCCTAAACCACCGTTACCTAGGCCTGCGTCGTGCTCGGCATCTTCAAGCGTTTCTACTGTTGTGCAGTATTCTTGTAATGCAGCAGCAACTTGGTCGTCTAAATCTAGGTTTAGTATTGCATTACCCAGCGCACGTCCCATTAAAAATTCAAGAGAAAGGTAAGCCGTTTTGCGGCGTTTCTCTTGCTTAATTTGTTGGTTCGTTTCTCTGCAGCGGGCAACAAGTCTGTCGCGAATAGTCAGCGCTAAAGCATGGTATAAATACAGTCTTGATTCGCCGACCTTATCGCGACCTAGGGTATAATAAAAATGCCGTGTTAAGTCATCTTTAAGCGTACTTTCATCTATAACAGGACCTTCTTGCCAGCCCTTTACTACACACACTTGTTCACTTTGTTTAGCCATGACTTACATCCTCTAAATTAGCACTAAAAACCCAACTACTTTGTGCTGAAATTTCAACCATCGCATCTTCATTACTACTCACAGATGCATTATTTACACTTGATAAAACCATTTGCCACGGCGCATTAATAGGCGAAGGCGGCATTTGGCAAAAAACTGTTTTTTTACTGGCATTAAATACCATCAGTAATGCATGATTGTTTTGCTTATCAAGTAAGCTATACATTAAAAACTGTCTGGTATCTTCATGCCAATGAGCGTCGGTCATGGTTTTACCTTGTTCAGTAAACCACTTAACGGTAAAACGCTCGTCTATATCATCTAAAAATACACTGTGTTTGAACGCACTGTGCCCGCGTCTAATTTTTAAAGCATCGTCAATAAATCGTGTTAGCGAATGATTAAGCTGAGAATCTTTCCAGGCAAGCCAGCTAGTGCGATTATTTTGGCAATAAGCATTGTTATTACCCCCTTGAGAGTGCGCCATTTCGCTGCCAGCGGCAATCATGGGAACACCTTTTGAGAGTATCAAAGTAAGTAAAAAGTTCTTTTGTTGTTGCAAGCGCAGTGCGTTTATTTTTGAGTCACTGGTAAAGCCTTCTACTCCACAGTTGAACGAGTGATTTGCACTGTGCCCATCTCTGTTTTGCTCACCATTAGCTTCGTTATGTTTTTCTTCATAACTCACTAAATCGGCAAGCGTGAAACCATCATGACTCGTTATAAAGTTAATGCTATTAAGCGGTCCACGTTGGCTGTGCTCAAAAATATCAAACGATCCATGCAAACGTTTTGCAACGTTGGCAATTATGCCCGTTTCACTTTGCCAAAAACGTCTAATTACATCGCGGTATTGATCGTTCCATTCTCGCCATGGCGGCGGAAATGCCCCAAGCTGATAGCCACCAGGACCTATATCCCAAGGCTCACTTATTAGCTTAACCTTATTAAGCACAGGGTCTTGGGCTACTGCTTGTAAAAAAGTATGCGCAGAGCTAAAGCCTGCTTTTGAGCGCCCTAAAATGGTCGCTAAATCAAACCTAAAACCATCAACCCCCATTACCTCAACCCAATAACGAAGGCTATCAAGTACAAGTTGCAGTGTTTTAGGGTGATCAATATTTATGGTATTTCCACAGCCGGTATCGTTTATGTATACATTAGGCTGACCCTCCACTGTGCGGTAATACGCTAAGTTATCAAAGCCTCTTAGCGATAATATAGGGCCATCGGCCCCAGCCTCTGCTGTATGGTTATAAACAACATCTAAAATAACTTCTATGTCGGCAGCATGAAGCTCGCGCACCATTTGCTTAAACTCGTTTATATCGTCGTTTACTAAATAGTCTCTATGGGGGGTAAAAAAGTTAAGCGTGTTATAACCCCAATAGTTTTGCAGCCCTTTTCCTGTTAAAAATTGCTCACTAATAAAAGAATGAACAGGTAAAAGCTCAACTGCTGTAATGCCAAAGCTTTGTAAATGCTCAATAAAGCTTGGGTGGCTTAACCCTAAAAACTTTCCTTGTAGAGATTTAGGTATTTTAGGATGACGACACGTTGTGCCTTTAACATGGCACTCGTAAATAACCGTGTTTGACCAACGGTGGTTTGGCTTTTTATGCGCATACAACGTAGGGGGTGCTACTTTTGACTTAGGTATATCAATCGCATTATTTACGGTGCTTTTAGTGCCAATTGGCATTTGCCCATAATGGCGTTCGCTCCATGTAAACTCACCAAACAAGTCTTTTGCGTATGGGTCTATCAGTAGTTTATTTTCGTTAAATAGTTGGCCATTTTTAGGGTTATATTCACCCTCAACTCTAAAGCCATAAAGTGCGCCGGCGCTTAATGGCGAAATATGAATACTCCAAATACCCCCTTCGTTAATATTCATCGCCATTTTTAGAATTTCTGAATGGCCACTTTTATCAAACAAACACACATAGGCTTGGCTTGCACCTGGCGCATAAAGCGCGAAGTTAACCCCATTATTAATAACACTAGAACCTAGCGGTTCTACATTACCGGGGGCTACATCAAATTGGTTACTCATCATCAACCTTTTGTAAGTAAATAGTTGTTAAGCCACCAAAGGCAATTGAAATACTGTGTTTAAACCCATGATTTGATTCATTTATAGCGTGAACTATCTGCGATGAATCTTTAGTTACCTCAACGCCAGAGCCAAAAAACTGAGTATCGTCTGTATTTAAAACAACTTTATAACGCCCTTTACTCGGTACGCCAATAACGTAGTTTTCATAGGACGCGGGGGTAAAATTAGCAATAACAACCACAAAGTCTTTTGCGTTTTTAGCATAGCGAACAAAGCTTAAAATACTCTGCTGATTATTATTGTTATCTATCCAGGTAAAACCAGCCGCGCTCGAATCTAGCTCATACAACGCGGGTTGGTTTTTATAAACGGTATTGAGCGCTTTTACGGTGTGCTTTATACCGTTATGGCTTTGGTGCTCAAGTAAATGCCAATCGATAGAATGATCGTGTCCCCACTCTTTTCGCTGTGCAATTTCACCGCCCATAAACAAGAGTTTTTTACCCGGATGTGCCCACATAAATGCGTAGTAAGCGCGTAAATTAGCAAATTTCTGCCAATCATCGCCTGGCATTTTTTCAATTAACGATCCTTTACCGTGGACTACTTCATCGTGGCTTAATGGCAATATATAGTTTTCACTAAAAGCGTATACCATCGAAAAAGTCATTTCATGATGATGATGCTGACGATAAAGAGGGTCGTGCTGCATGTAATGCAAACTATCGTTCATCCAACCCATATTCCACTTATATCCAAAGCCTAAACCGTTGTGCTCAACACTTTGCGTGACGCCCGGCCACGCTGTTGACTCCTCAGCCACCATCATAATGCCTGAGTTGTTTTTATAGCTGCGCATATTGACTTGCTTTAGGCACTCAATTGCACCTAAGTTTTCGCGCCCGCCATAACAATTAGCAACCCACTCGCCTTCTTTTCGGCTGTAATCTAAATACAACATAGAGGCTACGGCATCTACACGCAGACCATCTAAACCAAATTGATGTAACCAATACATAGCATTTGAAATCAAAAAGCTTTTAACTTCAGGGCGGTCGTAGTTATAAATGTAGGTATTCCAATCAGGATGAAAACCTTGGCGCTTATCGGCATGCTCATATAAATGAGTGCCATCAAATCGGTGCAAACCATGCGGATCACTAGGAAAATGCCCTGGTACCCAATCAAGTAAAATACCCAAATTCGCTTTATGGCACTGCTCTACAAAGTATTTAAAGCTGTTGTAGTCGCCAAAACGGCTAGTAGGAGCAAATAAACCAACAGGCTGATACCCCCACGAACCATCAAACGGGTATTCACTTATTGGCATAAGTTGTAAGTGAGTAAAATTCATTTCAAGGGCGTAGCTAACGAGTTTGTCAGCAAGCTCTGTGTAACTTAAATAACGGTTGTTTTCAGCGCGTTGCCATGAGCCTAAATGCACTTCATAAATACTAATTGGCGCATCAATATGATTGCGTTTTTGCCTGTTTTGAAGTGCCTTTTCGCCAAGCTTTATAGGTTCTGGTTTATACTGCAGAACACTTGCAGTACCCGGTGCTTGTTGCATTTTAAAGGCATAGGGGTCGGCTTTTTCGAGTACTTCTCCACTTTGCGCGGTAATTGCAAATTTGTAGCACATGTCGGCTTTAAGGCCTGGTACGAATAACTCCCATACACCACTTGCAGGATGAAAACGCATAAAGTGGCGATTAGCTTGCCAAAAATTAAACTCACCAATAATAGAAATACTTGCTGCGTTGGGTGCCCATACACAAAAGCGCACACCCTCTACGTTTTGTTGAGTACTAAAATGTGCACCAAAATGAGAGTAAGCATGTTCAAGGCTGCCTTCGTTAAATAAATACATTGCCTCTGCATCAAGTGTGCTTTCAAAGCTATATTCATCATAAAAGGTAGTGCTGCTATTTGTGTACTTAGCAATGCATTGATAAGGCGCGGTGGGTAGAGCATCAACTTTAGCTATAAATAAGTCACTTTGTTGGTAGCGCTGCGCCTCAATGCTTTTATTATTTAATGTAACACTTACGTTTATTGCACAAGGTAAGTAAAGACGGATTTCAACCTCAGCATCTGTTTTATGTGCCCCTAAAAAGCTAAATGGGTCTTTAAATCGTCCTGTATTTAATGCATGCACTTGTGCATCGTAACTATTTTCATTAGTTGTACTGCTCATTTAACCTTTCCTTATTGAATCGATAGCAGCTAAAAGTGAGGCATTTTTGGTAAAAATTTCTTCACTGGTATGCGTTAATACACGTCGCCAATTAGGATATTCTTTGTCTGTCCCGGGGATATTAACCGGATACTTCTGCTCATCTAAATCATCTATTTGTATTGCAAATAAACGCGATTGAGAACCCGCCAAACATAATGCTAGTGCGTTATATACTTCGACTGAATTACTATGTAATAGAAGCTCGGTTGTATTGGTATGGCGATTAATAAATCGTAGTATCCTATGTTTCTCTTCTATTCGTTGTTGCTTTAATTGCTCGTATTCATTGCAAGTAATAAGCTTGTATCGTTGCTTAATATTTAAATCAGCATGCTGCCACCAACCTGTAAAAGGCGGTACATCATGATTGGCTATCATTAACAAACACTGTGTTGCTAGCTCATCTGTCGATAAAAACTCACCACTGTGTTGTTTTTCAAAATAAAATAAGCTGTTAGAAAAAATACCGCTAGATGCCAAAGCCTGCCTTACCTCTGGCGGCACAACGCCTAAATCTTCTCCAATAACAATACTCTGATTAATATGTGATTCAATTTTTAAAATGGCGAGTAAGTTCTCAAACGGGTAGTAAACATAACAGCCATCTTGTTCACCATTGCTTTCAAAGCACCACCATAGGCGCCTAATAGCCATTACGTGGTCAATTCTAAGTCCACCTACATTTTGCATGTTTGCGCGAATGAGCGAGCGATAGAATTGGTAGTGATTATTACTAAGACTTTGAGGATTTAGTGCTGGAAGCCCCCAGTTTTGGCCAGCTTCGGCCCATGGATCTGGTGGAGCACCTACACTTGCACCTTGGCTAAACAGTGGCTTTTGATTTTTAAACTCGGCCCCATCACCCGCACAACCAACAGCTAAATCATTTATTAAGCCAATAGCCATACCTCGCTCTGCACAACTTTGTTGACACAGTGCCAATTGCGTATGCGCTTGCCACTGCAGGTAATAATCAAATGTTAAGTTATCTGATTCGAGGGTATTTAACGTAGTTGAATGAGTATTACAAAAATCAGTAAACGCTTGGCGACGCTCATCACTTGCCGTTAATTCAAACTGATTATAAAGCGCTTCAAATAACGCATACTTTATACGGCTTACATTTTCATAATCTATAAATTGATCATTACTTTTTATAAGTGTAATTACATCGTCTCGTTGCATGAGGTCATGTAGAACTGCGTTATTTTGTGCGTCTTCGCTTAATACTATAGAAATATAAAGAGGGTTTAATAAAGCCCGACTACTAGGGCTATAAGGGCTTGCACGCTCTGGCATATCAGCAAATAACAAATGCAGTGGATTAAGTAATATGTAATCCATATTTTGCGAGCTACATAATTTTGTAAGCGTTAGTAAATCGTCAAAATCGCCAATACCTAAATGCGCTTTATTTTTTAATGTGTAAAGCTGAATAGATAATCCAGTGCGCTTTGTGTCTTCAACTTGATAGACTTGCTCAGGCACGCACCAAATTTGTGTAATAGCGTGTTGCTCACCTACCTGAACATTAGCGTCATGATAGCCAATTGGCATAGTTTCTATGGGTAGTGCTAGCTCAATATAGCGAACGCCATGTAAGTAATATTCACCTGTAACTACCAAATTATAAAGGTTCTCAACCGCTATATTCATCCCAAGAGAAGGGACATTAATGTTGGCGGCTAAATACTGCTGACGTTCGTCTATACGAAGCTTTAAAGCGCATTTTTTTTGGTCAACCAAACTCACACTGGGTACTAAATCCAGCCAAAGCGATGCATCTAAATCATAAGTTAGTTGAGTTATTTCGGCTTCGTTATTTGTATCAACACCGCAACATTGCAAAGCACGTTTACGCGTGTCTTCGCTAAAAAACACCTGTTCACCTGTATACTTAGTGAATTCAAAGCCAATACCATGCAGGTAAAACAACTGCGAAAGAGCATCCATTGAATCGCCTTAATTAATGCGTTGAGTATTTACTATGCTGTTTTCTGTGCCAAATGTATTGCCAATATAACCATCAGCTTGGTGGTCGTTATCCCAAATGTCTCCATTTATTAAATAACGAAAGTGAAATTGTTGATCGATAGGTAAGCGTTGCTTAAATTTAAACACACCTTGTTTTTTATTAAGCTTCATTGGCACAGGTTGCCAATCATTAAATTCGCCTAGTAAGCAAACTTCTTCTGCCTCTGGATGAGAAAATTCAAAGGTTACTTCAGCTTCATCTTTTGTTTTAAAAAAACGTTTATTCAACATAGCAGGCTCCAACTAAACCAAAAAGGGTACTTAATCTTTGCCACAGGCCATACAACTAAACAAAAAGGCGATGTGGATTCCATTCAAAATCATTAAACACGTTGTAAGTTAACCAAAACTTTATTTACGCATTATTACAGTGCAACAATTCATTTTTTCTGCACTTAAAAAGTGCGGTTAGTATATAAACAATCTTTTTTAAAAAGCTCAGTAGTACAGAGCAATATTTGAACCAACTAAGCGTACATCACATATTATTTATTTAATCGAATTTAAAGTTAAATAATCCAAAAGTATTGCCTAAATTTATAAAATTCTTTTGTTCTGTACTTTCATCAGCGATAATACACAGCATCTTAATACTCTGAAATATCATAATTTTCATGTTGAAAAAAAGCATTTTAATAACTATAGCCATCATCTTTTTAATAATAGCCACACTTGTTGGTTCTTCAATCTATACCCTTTATAGTAAAAAAGAAATCTCAGTTGATCCTAAATTAAAAGAAATCTCAGGTATTGAATTTGATAAACAAAAACGTCTATGGGCTATTAACGATGGAGGCAATGAACCCAAGCTTTACCGCCTTAACAAAGATGGTTCTATCGCCAAAGAAATTTTGGTTGAAAATGCTAAAAACATTGATTGGGAAGACATGACCCAAAACAAATTTGGGCACTTTTTTTTAGGGGATTTTGGTAATAACAAAAACGATCGTAGATGGCTGACTATTTATAAAATAGAAAACCCGATAGATATAAAAACAGATACGACCCAAGCCGAAATAATTAAGTTTACCTACCCTGAAATGGATGGAAGCCCAATAAAACCTAATAACCGTAATTTTGATTTAGAAGCATTTGTAGCACTAGGTCGTCATTTATATTTATTTACTAAAAACCGCACAGAACCTTTCGATGGTATTACTAAAGTGTATAAAGTGGGCGATCATGCAGCAAATTTTGATGCTGAACTAATTGACTCTTTTAAAACGTGTACCACGCTTGAAAAACTATGCTGGATAACCTCTGCTGCGCTCAGCCCCGATCGTAAAAAATTAGTCTTACTTGATTCAACCAGTCTTTGGTTATTTGAAAACTTTGAAGGTGATAAGTTTTTCTCTGGTGATGTATCAAAAATAGATTTAGGGATTGTTACTCAAAAAGAAGCAGTCACCTTTTTTGATGACAACACGATTGTATTTACAGATGAAGAGTTTAAAGGCATAGGCGGTAATGCTTATTTTATAAAGCTTGATAAAGCCAAAAAAGAAGTTATAAGAAAAAAACCTATTTCAGAAAAAACACTTCCATAGCATCTAGTTAGCTAAGCTAAAGCATTAAAGCTTAGCTAACTTATGTGAAAGGTAATGAGTTAATTACTCTTTTCATTTGACGAATGAAGTGCTTTTTCTACATCAACACCTAAAATCAACACTCCAATATGACTATTATTATCATCTAAAACAGGAAAACTTAGCTGAACTTGAAAATGATGTGTTGATGCATCATATGTGACGCTATCAAAGTTAAAATCTTTTGACTGTTTAAATGTTTTAGTAAACTTATTTTCATCTCCTTGCCAGTAGTCACTGGTTAGCTTACTAATAGCGATGTTTTTTCCTTGGTTATCAGTCAATATTAGCTCAGTAACAACACCTTTGAATTGAGATTGCCATTTTTTAAATACTTTAGATAACGGTAAATTAAGCATAGCTAATCCATCAGGGTGCTTTACTTGTTTACTTTCTTTTATCCATAGCTGGTCTAGTCTTTTAATTTCAGATTCACTTAAGGGAGACTCATTACTTATTTGAACTTGTTCTACTAAACTAGGTAAGTTTAGTAAGGTTTTAGCACTACTGGACAATCTATCAAGTATTTGCTTTTCTTCACTTTTTGATAGTGAAAATGGAGCCTGCGCGCAAGTATTTATATTTTCATCAAACTGCTGCATAAATTTAGGGAAGCGTTTAATAAGTGAATGCGAAGCAAATAATCCCAAAGGTACATACCTAAAAAATTCTCTTTGATACTCATCTTCATTAATGCCTAGCTTTGAGGCTGCTAATTCAAAATCGTCTAAATCAAGTAGAATTCTATCAATCCGCTTATGGTGCATAACATTTACTATTTCTTCTAATGAATTTACTTCTACCTCAGCAATAATATTCTGAGTTTTAAACCAATTAGCCTGGTAACTCCCTCTTACTGCACCATAACGCATTTTATTTTTTGGTTTATTAATGCTCTCTGGATGAGTAAACCAGTACCAGCTTTCTAAAAATATGGGGGATGATATGCGCCCATAGGCCTTCATTTCAGGCATTAAATGAGTTGTGAAATAACCATCTAAGCGGTCTAACTTTACTTCTCGACGTGCACGTAACCATGGCAAGGTTTGTAGCTGAAAAGGGGCTCCCATTTCAAATAAAATACACTCAACTTGGTTGACTGCATTATTAGGTGCACTGGTGGGTAAGTTTGTCCCAAACTGAAGAGGCTCAGTTAAACCCAATAAGAGGGTAAAAAAATATGCAGGCATAATCCATTACTAAATATTGTACAAATTAAAATGAGTATAGTCATGCATATTAAAAAAGCATAAATTCTCCTTACAAAATTTTGTATCTTATCAATGGCTTCAATATTTAAATCTATGTTCTACTGCTATTAGCTTATAAAAAGTACACTTAAATATTTAAATTAATGCATTTATATCTAGGGTCTGTTGATCTTTGAGGATTAAAATTTGTTCAAATTAGGTGCTATTTAATCGCGGCGCGAGATTTGTAACCTAGTGGGCTCAATAACTGCTCCTGCGTTGTTCTAATGGCTTACACCCATGTAAGAATAAGTAAAAACCGAGCAAAGCTTCCGCGTCTTGCTCACGCCCCTTACCTACATCCATGCAGGCAACAAAGAGTAAATAGCTCCTAGGAAGAACCCTTTGAGCAGCGCCTGTTTGGCATTAATGCTACGTTATCGCCCATTTATGGGGAGTAACCACACTGCATAGGCTCTGCCTTGCCTGAATACTAAACAGGCTACTGAAAATTCAACCTTGAAAGATCAACAAACCCTAGCCTTTCTATTACTTACCTAAAGTATACCGAGTGTTCACTTAACGACTAAAACAAAAACTCACTGACTCTAGCGCTTAAATTTAGTTTCTAAAATAACAGAAGATGTTGTGCGCTCTACTCCATCCAGATTTCCTATATCGTCAAGTAAATGGCTAAGCTGCTCTAAATTTTGAGCCTGTACTACAGCAATTAAATCAAACTCACCACTTATGGCATAGAGCTGCGAAATTGCATCAATTTGCTTAAGCTCAATATTTGTTTTAGTTGTTAGTTTTTGTCTTACTTTTATAGACACATGAGCTGATACCATTTTACTGAGGTAGTCATCTCCATAATCAACGCTATAGCCTTTAATTACACCCGTTTCTTCTAGTTTGAGCATACGGCTTTGTACCGTTGAACGAGATAAGTCAAGCATTCGAGCAAGATCAGAAATACTCGCTCTAGCGTTTGTTTTTAGTACAGAAAGTAGCTTTTCATCTTGTGGAGTTATCATAATGGTTATTTTCTTCGTTATTTTGTCTTTTATTTTAATCATTTTTCACAAAATAGCACTGCAATTTTAATAGCTAACCTTCGATAATGACCTCCACAAGAAATAATAACGTGTTTGCTGAAGAATAAAGGCTATATTCTTCTTTGAGTTAGCAACTAATCTTTTATCTAAGCCCATTAAATTTAGGTGTAAAAATGCAAGTAACAAGAGACTTATTTAACGACGTAATGGTACCAAACTATAATCCATCAGCAATCATTCCAGTTCGTGGTGAAGGTTCACGCGTTTGGGATCAAAATGATAACGAGTTTATCGATTTTGCTGGTGGTATTGCCGTTAACTGTTTGGGTCACTGTCATCCTGCATTAGTTAAAGCATTAAAAGAGCAAGGCGAAAAAATTTGGCATTTATCGAATGTTATGACTAATGAGCCAGCACTTCGTTTAGCTCAAAAAATGGTTGAAGCAACATTCGCTGATAAAGTTTACTTTGCAAACTCAGGCGCAGAAGCAAACGAAGCAGCGCTTAAGCTAGCGCGTCGTTATGCACTGGACGTATATGGCGCTGAAAAAACGCAAATAATTGCATTTAATAAAGGTTTCCATGGTCGAACATTTTTCACAGTCACTGTGGGCGGGCAAGCTGCATATTCGGACGGCTTTGGTCCTAAACCTGCTGACATAGTACATTGTGATTTTAACGATATAGCAGCATTTGAAGCGCTGATCAGCGATAAAACATGTGCTGTTATGATGGAACCATTACAAGGTGAAGGCGGTATTATTTCACCAACAGATGAATTTGCTAAAAAAGTACGTGAACTTTGTACTAAACATAACGCGTTACTTATTTTTGATGAAGTACAAACAGGTGTTGGTCG
The DNA here is from genome assembly GCF_002836695.1 of Pseudoalteromonas sp. 78C3. NCBI lineage: Bacteria > Pseudomonadati > Pseudomonadota > Gammaproteobacteria > Alteromonadales > Pseudoalteromonadaceae > Pseudoalteromonas > Pseudoalteromonas sp. 78C3. The sequence continues at coordinate 41,901 of NZ_PJAV01000138.1, read as the reverse complement.
CACAGGCGATTTATACGCTTATGAAGGTTTAGGGGTTGTTCCTGACATTTTAACAACGGCAAAAGCATTGGGTGGTGGTTTTCCAATTGGCGCTATGATCACTCGTACACCAATTGCTGAGCATTTAAAAATTGGTACTCACGGTTCTACTTATGGCGGAAACGCACTTGCTTGTGCGGTAGCCGAAGCGGCATTTGATACAGTAAATACACCTGACGTACTAAACGGTGTTAAAGAGCGGGAGCAATTATTCCGTGACGGATTAAACGCAATCAACGAAAAATACAACGTATTTAGCGAAGTACGTGGTAAAGGCTTATTAATTGGCGCAGTACTAAATGACAAATTTGAAGGACGTGCACGCGACTTTTTAGTAGCCAGTGCTAATAATGGTTTAATGAACCTTGTAGCTGGCATGAATGTAATTCGCTTTACACCGTCTTTAGTTATCCCGTTTGAAGATATTAAAGAAGGCTTAGCGCGCTTTGAAAAAGCCGTTAGCGATGTAGTAAACGGTTAATATAGTTTAAATTAGCACGCCTACTGGCGTGCTATTGGAGCAAGCAATAAATGCAAGTATTACGTCCTATTACTGCCAATGATTTTGACGCGCTTAAACAAATAGCGATTGAGTCCGGTCATGGGTTCACCTCTTTACCTGTGGACGATGCACAGCTTAAAGAAAAAATTGAACGTGCTGAAAAAAGCTTTGCCAAAAACATTAACCAGCCACTTGATGAAAGCTATTTATTTGTTTTAGAGGACAGTGAAACAGGTGACGTTATTGGCACAACCGCTATAGAAGCCGCAGTAGGTTTATCGGTGCCTTTATATCATTATCATTTAGGTAAAACAGTACACCACTCGCCTACTTTAAATGTATATAACACCGTTGATATTTTAAGCATGTGTAACGACTACACAGGTTGCTCTGAAATATGCACATTATTTTTGCGCGAAAATAGCCGTAAAGGTTTAACAGGTCGATTTTTATCACGTTCACGCTTTTTGTTTATGGCTCAGCATAGCGAGCGTTTTGCCGATACTGTTATCGCAGAAATGCGCGGTGTTAGCGACGAAGACGGCCATTCTCCTTTTTGGCAATGGCTGCAAGAGCACTTTTTTAGTATTGAATTTCCAGAAGCGGATCACTTAGTTGGCTTAGGCGATAAGGTATTTATTAGCGAGTTAATGCCTAAATACCCTATTTATGTGAACTTGCTTAGCAAAAAAGCCCAAGCAGTTATTGGGCATGTGCATGAAAAAACAAAACCTGCGCTAAAATTATTAGAAAAAGAAGGTTTTGAGCACAGAGGCTACGTTGACTTATTTGACGCAGGCCCAACGGTTGAAGCAAAGCTTGGTAATATTCGCAGCATTCGCGACTCTCAAGTTTGCCCTATTACTATTGGTGAGCTTGATCACATATCACAAAATAGCTCTGATACGCTGGCTGTATGTAATCAAGGCGTAAGTGGCTTTAGAGCAACATTTACCAAAGACGCACATTACAATCATGCAAAACATACTCTCGTCATTAGCCAAGATGTGGCTAAAGCACTTAATTTAAGTCAAGGAGATGCAGCGCGATTTTTCCGCCTGTAAATTATTTATGAATACACACCTAATTAATAACCAGTGGCATGTGGGCCTTGGTCCAGCATTTGAGTCGATCAATCCAAGTAATGGCGATGTGGTATGGCAAGGCAATGGCGCAAACGCTGATCAAGTAGATTCAGCTATAAAAGCAGCCAGAGCTGCGCAATTACAATGGGCAGACAAACCACTTGAAGAGCGTATAGCCATTTTAGAAAACTTCGCAGCTCAATTAAAAGAACACAGTGAAGAATTTGCGACCATAATTGCACGCGAAACAGGTAAGCCATTATGGGAAACCCGCACCGAAGTGGGCGCAATGACAGGCAAAGTAGCTATATCTGTAAAAGCATACCATGAGCGTACCGGTACAACCGAAAACCCAATGCCAGGTGCTAAAGCATTTATTAGACACAAACCGCATGGCGTTGTGGCTATTTTTGGCCCGTATAACTTTCCGGGGCATTTACCAAACGGGCATATTGTTCCTGCAATTTTAGCAGGCAACACCGTGATATTTAAGCCATCAGAAATGACGCCGCACGTTGCAGAATTTACGCTCTCACTTTGGCTAAAAGCGGGCTTACCAGCAGGTGTTATTAACCTTGTGCAAGGTGAAATTGAAACAGGTAAAGCACTTGCCTCTCACAAAGACATAGATGGATTGTTTTTTACCGGTAGCTCAAACACAGGTCACTTACTACATAAGCAATTTGCAGGACACCCTGGCAAAATTTTAGCACTTGAAATGGGTGGTAATAATCCTCTTATTGTAAAAGATGTGAGTGATGTAAGCGCTGCTGTGCACGATATTATTCAATCAGGCTTTATTACCTCAGGTCAGCGCTGTACATGTGCACGCCGCTTATTTATTGAAAAATCGCTCAATGGCGATGCTATTTTAGAAAAGCTAATAAGCGCGACTAAAAACATAGTTGTAGACGACAGTTTTGCTACAGAGCAGCCTTTTATGGGTGCAATGATAAGCGAAAAAGCAGCACTGGGTATGGTCGCTGCGCAAAGTGAATTAGTGTCAAAAGGCGCGCAAATCCTTGTTGAACTTAAGCAATTAAAATCAGGCACCGGTTTTGTAAGCCCGGGTATTATTGATGTAACAAACATTACCGACATGCCAGATGAAGAGCATTTTGGACCGCTTATCAAAGTGTATCGTTACAACGACTTTGACAGCGCAATTATTGAAGCTAACAACACAAGCTTTGGTTTATCTGCAGGTTTACTTAGCGACAGTGAAGATGATTACACTCACTTTTTAAAGCGCATTCGTGCAGGGATTGTTAACTGGAACCGCCCTATTACGGGTGCCTCTAGTGCAGCTCCATTTGGCGGTATTGGCGCCAGTGGTAATCACAGAGCAAGTGCCTATTACGCCGCTGATTATTGTGCATACCCTGTGGCATCTGTTGAGTCAGACAAAGTGAGCTTACCGCAAACCCTAGCGCCAGGCTTGATAATTGAATAAGTAATAAACCAAAATTTTAGATTTAAGGATTTAACATGCATACTGATGTAAACACATTATTTGAGAGCCTTTGGAAAAACTACTTAAACGTAACACCATCGGCAGTCAAAATTCATGACCTTTTAGGGTCAACGCAAAAAAATGACATTATTAACGATCATATTGCGCTGCGTACGTTTAATATTGAAAAAGTGGGTCTTGAAAAGCTCGCTGCTCACTTTTTAGCTATTGGTTACAAAGAATGTGGTGAGTACCATTTTGAAGCTAAAAAACTCTATGCAAAGCACTACGAGCATAGCGATCCTAATCAGCCAAAAGTGTTTATTTCTGAGCTATTAGTTGAAAAATGCTCGCCAGAGTTACAAGCTATCGTAACCGATATGGTAAGCCAAATTGACGAAAGCGCAGTAACAGCTGATAACTTTTTGTATTCAGGCACGCATTGGCAAGTAAGCACCGATACTTATAAGCAGCTGCTAGCTGAAAGTGAATATGCAGCGTGGATGTCGGCGTGGGGTTACCGCGCCAATCACTTTACCGTAAATATTAATACGCTTGCTAAGTTTGATAACATTCATGATGTTAACCAAGCCCTAAAAGACGCCGGCTTTTCGCTTAATACGTCAGGCGGCGAAGTTAAAGGCTCACCAGAGGTGTTACTAGAGCAATCGTCAACACTTGCTGATGAATACTCTGTTACCTTTAGTGACGGTGATATGAGCATCCCTAGCTGTTTTTATGAGTTTGCTATTCGTTACCCTAAAGCCGACGGTGAGCTTTATACTGGTTTTGTTGCAGCCTCAGCTGACAAAATATTTGAAAGCACCAACGCTCGATAGCAAAACCTAAAGTACTTTATTTAAAAAGCCCGTTATGGGCTTTTTTTATGTAGGTAGGTTATGTTGATTAATTATAAAAATAACGGTTTATAATCGTTTTCTAACTTTTCAAACGATAAATCGCCAATAAAGCGGCCAAAGCTCAACCAAGTTGCCAAACCGCGTAAGTCTTTAAAGTGTGGTGGCACAAATTGTGGGCTCTCAATTACACCTAAATCATGAAGCTGCGATATTAATCTAAAATCATCTATCGATATTTTACCTACCAGTAATAAAGGGAGTCTATCTATTCGACCAAGCTGTATTGCAACGCGTATTAAGTTATAAACCAATACAAAGCCTTTAATGTAGGCAATATCTTTTGTAAAAGGCAAACCTGTTGGCGTACTGCCTCTAAATACACGCTGCGCGAGTGTGTAGCTGTCATCTTTTGATAAACCTTGCGCTACGTAATCACGGTAAATGTCTACAAACTCAGCGCCATCTATTACCTTTGTAACGGCCTGAATACGGTTAACTAATTTAGATAAGCGCCTTGGGGTCGATTTTAAAGTAATAATTTCGGTTAATACCGCTAGGCCTTCTTGGGTAATAGTAGAGCTAGGCGTGCCTTTACTCAAACATGTTAAATACGGCTGTGCTAAACCATTTTGAGTGGTACCTACGTGTATCCACCCTTCGTGAACTTCCAATATATCAAGTTCACGCTGAGAAAACTTAACATCTTGATTAAGCTTTATATTATTAGCACCTGCGGCTGCATCACTAACAATACCATCGCTAAGCATTACCTCTACATTTATGCCTGCCATACTGGCATTTACTTGCTCAGACAAAATACGCACAGCATCAACAGCATCAATATTTTTAGGGTCGTCAGGCAGTATGTCGGCTATAAGTAAATTTTGCAGCGGTTTATCTAGCATATTAGCTAGCTCAGAAAGTGAGGGCTCACCAGCATGGAATAAGTCTTTAGGGTGTCCAAATAACTCCACTGATAAGTCATGAAACTCTGGCGTTCCACGATACTCAAGCATACTTAATACCGTTTTATACTCGGTGCACATTTTTCCCATATATTGAGCAATCGGATTTAACTGCCCCAATTGGTTAATAATGTTACGGTGCAAAGTAGAAAATGCCTGGCGTAACTCGCTAGGTACAAAACCAAGGTCGCGCTGTTGATAATATGCACGATCGATGAGTGGGTTTTTTTGACATTTCTGTCTAAAAAACTCCTCTTTAGTTTGTTTATCCCAATTAATAGCATCGAGTATCCTAATTGGAGTTTGCAATGCAATTAATTGATCCGATAACTCACGAGTTTTTAGTAGTAACGCCTTGTCTATCATGCTCTAAGCTCAACAATAAATGAGTTTTGAGCATAATTTAAAAAAGCGAAATTACAAAGCAATATCACACTTTTTTAGCTATTGTTTTTAAGATGATCGACCCTCATATCTGTATCGTATGAGTTACTAAACGAAGGGCATAAAACATGAAAAACGAAATCGACAATAAACAGATTTTAGCCGTATATGAACGTATAATTCAAAAAGGTGAAATGACTAATGAAGGCAAGCATTATCAAGGTGTTACTGCTTATTCAGACGTAGATGGCTACACAGTATACCTACAAGGTAGCGGCGTTGAACTGCGCTTTGGTTTTCATAATACTTACCACCTTGACTACGAACATGAAAAGCATAAAGACGACTTTTTGAAAAAATTATATAACATTGCAAACGAGAGCTAATGCACCCACGAAAACGCAGACACCGCCCTACCAGTAAGCTCAATACTACTTTTATAAACCAAGTAGTAGAAGAGCTTAGAGCTGATCCAAGCAAAGTCTCAATTATTCAAGACAATTTAGAACAGTACCGTGCTCAAACTCATTTAAAGCGTGGTTTTTTACTGGCTATAGAGCGCTTTGATTGGGTTTTTGAAGCAAGCAAAGATATAGACTTTATTTGCCAGCAAATTTTAGCTGATGACTATATTGGCAATAGACTAAGACGTTACCCCCTACTTTTTAAAGGCGTTATTAATAATGCCTGACCTTTCAAAACCAAGCGCTTTAAAACGATAAAACTACAAAGTTTACTCTCTATATAAATTTATTAGAGCACTAAGCAATTGCAGGTTTAGTGCCCTTTTGCATTAAATTAATACCATTAGTACTCTAACTATTACTGCACTAATGATTATTGAACATTTTATTCATTTGTTGCTGTAAACAAATCATTACTATTATTTAATTTCAAAATAAAATTCACAAGCCTTTGTTTTAAATAAAATAAAACAAAGTAAAACCTTATCTTCTTTATCGCATTAGTTGCGCTTTTATTAATGATTAATCTACATTTTGGCATCTAGATATTTACTTCAGCCTTGAATTGTTAGAGCTATTACCTTAAGCTTATGTTTATTGAACGTTCAATTAATAAAAATTATGCCTAAAGTCGGAATGGAACCTGTCAGACGTCAGCAGCTAATTGACGCGACTATAGAGTCAGTTGCAACTAATGGACTACAAGGCACAACTATAAACAGCATTAGTAAAAATGCCGGTTTATCGTCAGGTATTATTAGTCATTATTTTGGTGGTAAGCAGGGGTTAATTGAAGCCACTGTTAGATACTTACTAACAAGCTTAAAACAAGGCTTAATAAGTAAAGTAAATCATCAAACCACTGCCACTGAGCGTTTAATGTTTATTATCGAAGCCAACTTTGCGCTTGTACAACAGCGTAATGATACAACCCGAACGTGGTTAAGTTTTTGGGCGCAATCGATGCATGATGAAGAATTACACAGACTACAAAACGTAAACAGTAAACGCTTGCAAAGTAATTTAGCATTTTCTTTTAAGCAATTAATGCCTATTGAGCAAGCAAAGCAAGCTGCAGAACTTAGCGCCGCAATGATCGATGGCCTATGGTTAAGAGCAGTACTGAGTAAATCAGACAATAATCAGTTTAAACACAGTGAAAAGTTAGCAAAAAGCTACGTACTTTCACTTATCAAGCAATATGGAGCCTAGCGTGACTACACCTGTCTATCAAAATTTTATTAACGGCCATTTTCTTGCAAACCAGAACGGCAAAACATTTGATGTAACAAACCCAGCAACGGGCGAGGTTATTTACGCAGTAGAAATTGCCGACGAATTTATTCAAAACGCAGCCATTGCCAGTGCAAAGCAAGGTTTTGCTCAGTGGTCAGCAATGACACCCATTGAACGTAGCCGCATTTTATTAAAAGCAGTGGCTATTTTACGCGAGCGCAACGATGAGCTAGCACTTGTAGAAGTACTCGACACCGGTAAACCAATGCAAGAAGCAAATTGTGTTGATATTGAAACCGGCGCTGATGTAATTGAATACTTTGCAGGCCTTGCGCCAGCACAAGTAGGCCAACAACAAATGGTTGGTGATGACTTTTACTACACACGTAAAGAGCCATTAGGTATTTGTGCGGGTATTGGTGCATGGAACTACCCACTACAAATTGCATGTTGGAAGTCGGGCCCTGCCCTTGCAGCTGGTAATGCATTTATATTTAAACCATCAGAAGAAACACCACTGGGCGCACTTAAACTCGCAGAAGTCTTTGTTGAAGCTGGCGTACCTGCAGGTGTATTTAATGTTGTTCAAGGCGCGGGCGATGTAGGCCAGTGGCTAACGCAGCATAGCGATATTGATAAAGTATCATTTACGGGTGAAGTAGGCACAGGTAAAAAAGTAGTAGCAAGTGCTGCCGGTACTTTAAAAGATGTCACGATGGAACTTGGTGGTAAATCTCCACTATTAGTATTTGATGATGCCAACATTGAGCAAGCGGTTAGTGCTGCTATGTTAGGTAACTTTTATACGCAAGGCGAAATTTGTACTAACTGTACACGTATTTACGTTCATAAAAATGTATATCAGCAGTTTATTGATGAGCTTAAAGCGCGCACTGAGAAAAACATTATTGCTGGCGACCCACAAGATTTAAATACTAACTTTGGCGCACTTATTTCTAAAAAGCACCAAGAACTAGTAATGAGCTACGTTAATAAAGGTATTGAAGAAGGTGCAACGCTATTAACCGGTGGTACAACGCTTTCACCTAAATCTGCACCAAATGGCTATTTTGTGGCACCGACTGTGTTTATTGATTGTAATGACGACATGACTATTGTTAAAGAAGAAATATTTGGCCCTGTAATGAGCGTGCTTGTTTTTGACGACGAAGACGATGTTATTGCACGCGCTAACGGGACTCACCTAGGCTTAGCCGCAGGCGTATTTACTAGCGATATTAAACGTGCGCACCGCGTTATTCATAAGTTACAAGCCGGTATTTGTTGGATTAATGCATACGGTAACTCACCTGCTGAAATGCCAGTTGGCGGTTATAAGCAATCGGGCATTGGCCGTGAAAATGGTATACAAACTCTTGATCAATACACGCAAACTAAGTCTATTTATGTTGGTATGGCCGACATAGAAAGCCCATTTTAAGGCGCCCTACTATGAGTAATCATTACGACTATATTATTGTTGGCGCGGGTTCGGCGGGTTGTGTTTTAGCAAACCGTTTATCTGAAGATTCAAGTAACCGCGTGTTACTACTTGAAACTGGCGGTAGCGATAAAAGTATTTTTATAAAAATGCCAACCGCGTTATCTATTCCTATGAATAGTGACAAATACGCATGGCAGTTTCATACGCAGCCTGAGCCTCATTTAGATAACCGTGAGATGCATTGTCCTCGAGGCAAAGTGTTAGGCGGCTCGTCATCTATTAATGGCATGGTATATGTACGTGGCCACGCAAAAGATTTTGACGAATGGCAGCAACACGGTGCAAACGGTTGGGATTACCAATCGTGTTTACCGTATTTTCAAAAAGCAGAAAGCTTTTACCTTGGTGAAAATACTTACCGTGGTGGCAAAGGCCCGCTTGGCGTTAATAACGGCAACGAAATGAAAAACCCGCTTTACCGCACCTTTATCAAAGCAGGTGTACAAGCCGGTTACGCTTCTACAGATGATTATAATGCGTCGCAGCAAGAGGGTTTTGGCCCAATGCACATGACCGTAAAAGACGGCGTGCGCAGCTCTGCTTCTCGTGAGTATTTAGACCCTGTTAAATCACGTAGTAATTTAACAATTATTACAGGTGCACTAGCACAACGCGTGATTTTAGATGGCAAAAAAGCCACTGGCATTGAATACAAAGTAAATGGCGACGTTAAAACTGCACATGCTGCAAAAGACGTTGTACTAAGTGCAGGGCCAATTGGCTCTCCACATATTTTACAACTCTCTGGTATTGGTGATACTCAAGTGCTTGAAAAAGCAGGCGTTGAAGTACAGCATCATTTACCAGGTGTTGGTCAAAACTTACAAGATCATCTTGAGTTTTACTTTCAATACAAGTGTAAGCAACCTATCACACTTAACGGCAAGCTAGGCATTGTATCAAAAGGTTTGATTGGCGCGCGCTGGTTATTAACGCGTTCGGGTTTAGGTGCAACGAATCATTTTGAATCGTGTGCGTTCATTCGCTCAAAACCAGGTGTTGAATGGCCAGACATTCAATATCACTTTTTACCAGCGGCTATGCGTTACGATGGTAGAAGTGCATTTGCAGGTCATGGTTTTCAGGTACATGTTGGTCATAACAAACCAAAAAGTCGCGGTAGTGTCACTATTGCTTCTGCGAACCCTGAGCAACCACCAACCATTTTATTTAATTACCTTGAACACCAAGACGATATTGAAGGCTTCAGAGCGTGCGTTCGCTTAACACGCGACATAATCGAACAAAGTGCCTTTGATGAATACCGCGATGAAGAAATTCAACCTGGTAAACATATTCAAACAGATGAAGAAATAGATGCCTTTGTACGCCAAGCCGTAGAAAGTGCCTACCACCCTTCTTGCTCATGCAAAATGGGTGAGGATGATATGGCCGTTGTTAACTCAAATACGCAAGTACATGGTATTGAAGGACTACGTGTTGTTGACTCATCTATATTCCCAACAGTTCCTAACGGAAACTTGAATGCGCCTACTATTATGGTTGCCGAAAAAGCAGCTGACATAATTTTAGGTAAAGAACCATTACAGAAATCGGATGTGAATGTTGCCATAACAACAAACTGGCAAGAAACACAACGTAGTACGGAGATCTAACTTTAGCCACATGCTTAGGTTTGGTCTCGTCGGGCTAAACCAATGCGTGCCTTGCAGTGGCACACGATGTAAATAGGTTACGTTGTGTTAATGCGAGAATAAAACAATAAAATACGGAGTGCTTATGAATTATTTTTATTCATTACTGGAGGGTAACAATGACTATTTGGCTTAATGCTGGCATCATTTTTACTTTACTAGCGGTTATTATTATCTTACTTAAATGGGGTAATGTTCGCGTAGTAGGTGTAACACCGGTAAAAACGTTTACTTTTATCGCTATACTATTTACGTCAGGCCTTGATGTAGGTCTTATAATGTTTCCTTTAACTGAGTTTGCAGGTTATGCAGACATAAAAGCAAGCCCAGAATACGCGTTTGCAAATCCACTGGCTATTGAGTTTGGCTACTGGGGATTTTTGATCTGGGGATTTTACTTTCTTACGTGCTTTTATTTCTGTGTAATAGAACCTAAAGTGAAATTTTTCGAAATTCCTTGGGTTAAATTTATCAATAATGTTGTAATTATTGGTACATGCGCATTCACCGCTTATTTATTATTGAACAATTTATCTTGGTATTTACCTGGATTGGCTGATGATTCAAGTGTAGCTCCTGAGTTTTATCTAATCGTATTCGCTGCTATTTGTTTTGCTGTGTACTCGAGTACAGATATTAAATATGTTCGTATTTTAAGTATTTCTACTACGTGGCTGTTTTTAGCATTGATTGCCTTTATGTGGGTTGGCGCTTTTGCAATGGGCGACAATGAGATGTCAGCATTTACAGATAACCTAGGATCAATCGGAACGTATTTCGCTAATCTTAATGAATTTGTTTTACCACTTAATGACTATCATGAGTTTTATTTATTTTGGTGGTTTGCGTGGAGCATAATGATTGGTCAATTTACATCACGTTTTGTCGGGGGTCTTAAAACATACCAAGTACTTGGTGCAATGTTAATATTTCCTTCAATTCCAATTGCAATCTGGTTTAGCGTGCTATACCAATACCACGAAGCAGGCATTTCGACTCAGGGAATTAAAAACTTTGCGATGGTGTTTGTAGGTATTGTATTTGTAATTAACTCACTTGATTCGTTAGTGCGCTTATACACAGATAACCTAAACTTTACCGTAAAGCGTTTTGGCAAAATGAAATACATGATCGGAAATGTTGTTGCTCTATCACTACTTACGTTATTGTTTAAATTAGAATTTTTACAAATTCAATGGGTAGGCGCGTTAGTCATTGGTTTGTTCTTTGTTTGTGCCGCATTTATTGGCTATAACAAATTTAAAACAGTAACGAATATTGATAGTTCACCAAAAGAAAATAAAATTGATTACACAAAAATAGACACTGTACACTAGGGATAAACAATGAATAACAAACTAAAACAACTTGTAGTAGCACTACCATTTGCACTTTTATCAACAACCGCAGCTGCTGATTGGTCAACAACAATCACAGCAGCCTCTGATTATACATTTAACGGTGTGAGCCAAACTGATAGCGATCCTGCTATTCAAGGCAGTTTAGACTATGCTTTTGATAGCGGTGTATACGCAGGCGTATGGGCTTCAAATGTTGATTTTGGTGATGACACTGATTTTGAACTTGATGCTTATGTAGGTAAGTATGTGCAGCTTAATGAGCAATTGAGCGTTGACTACGGTATTGCTTATTACACTTATCAAGGTAATAACAGCGATGGTAACTACGCTGAAGCTTACACTAAGTTTGGTTATGCAAGTGAATACGGCCAAACTGAGCTTAACTTTTGGTACAGCTGGGATTATTTTGGTCAAGGTGGAGGCCATGTAATCTCAATGATTGCACACACCTATGAGCTGGCTCCAAATCATGCACTACGTGCAAGCTTTGATATTTCAAACTCGCTTGATGGACAAAAATGGGCGTGGGACGTAAACGAGAAAAAATCATACAATCATTACCGTTTAGCATATCAAACTAGTTATGAAGGGTTTGGTATTGAAGTGGCCGCTGAAAACACAAGCTTAGATTACGATTATGCTGATGAGCGTATCGTACTTGCCGTTTCTCGCACATTTGATCTTTAATACAATAATTACTGATTAAACAAAAAATGCCACTCTATTTAGAGTGGCATTTTTATTTGTAAACTAACTAACTATATCCCAAGCACTTGTACCCGATGCTGAAAGGTTACTAGTGTTATTGCGTAATACTTTATTACCTACATTAGCTGATGACTCAGGTCGACTTACTAAATAACCCTGAACAGAACTCACACCCATTTTTTTAACAAGTTCAAACTGCCCTATTTCTTCAACGCCTTCTGCTACAATTTTAAGGCCAAGCTTTTGTCCAAGCTCACTAATTGTATTTAATATATCATTATATTTTTGGCTTTTATTAGCTTGAGCTATAAACGAGCGATCAATTTTAATAACATCTATTGGTAAATCCGCTAATGTGCTCAACGAGCTAAAACCTGTGCCAAAGTCATCAATAGCAATAGTGATACCCTCTTCTCTTAGCCTACTTAGCTCTTTAATTATTTTAGGACTGGCTTTAATAAATGTTGATTCGGTAATTTCAAGCATTAAAGACGTAGCCGGTAAACCGGTTTTTTTGAGCTTCTTCATTACCCAATCATAAATGTCACGGTGCTTTAATTGAATGCCCGAAACATTTACTGATATTTTTACTTTACGCATACCTGCATTGTGCCATGCAGCCATTTGCCTACATGATTCAAGCATAATCCAATCGCCAAGTTCTAATATTAAATTAGACTCCTCTGCTATTGGAATAAATTCTGAAGGGGGGATCATACCCTCAACTGGGTGGTCCCACCGGGTAAGCGCTTCAAAATAATCAATCATACAATCTTCAACATGCACAATTGGCTGAAAAGATAAGTAAAAATCTTTACAAGCGACCGCTAAACGCAGCTCTTCAAGTAAATAATGGTAACGGCGCATTTTGTTACCCATTTCTGGCGAGTAAACTTTAAATATTCCCTTACCATCACTTTTAGCTCTATACATAGCTACATCGGCTAATTGTAAAAGCGCTTGAGGCGTTGATGCACTTTCTGGGTAAGCCGCAATACCAATACTGGCACTAATTTTTACTATTTTATTGCCAAGCACAAAGTCTTTTTCAAGCTCACTTAGCACGTGCTTAGCAATTTCAACAACTCTGTCGCTATCATCAAGTAATTCTATAAAAATGGAGAACTCGTCTCCTCCTAACCTTGATAAGTTTTGCTCTAATTGGTTAGCACTATTTATGTTACTTAATTTATGGTGGCGTAAAACATTCGCAAGTCGGCTAGCAACTTGAACTAATATTTCATCACCAAAACTGTGACCAAACGAATCGTTTACTTGTTTAAAACCATCAAGGTCTATAAACAGGAGTGCACACTTGAGATCTTCCTGATTCGCATGATTAATTTGTCTGTCGATATGTTCAATATAAGCATGGCGGTCAATTAATAGCGTCAGTTTGTCTTGGCATATACTGGTTTGTGTTTGTTTTACATAATTAGCCACATGCGTATTTAAACTATTTATTGATTGGCTTAAGCTGCTTACACCCAAAGGATTCTCTGCCGGTTTTACTTGCAAATTAAATGCAGTGAGTAAGCTATTGGCTTGAAGATTAAGCTCCGCTATTTGATTTTTATAATGACGCTTCCTACGTTCTCTACGTAAGTACAGGCCAGAACCAAATATTAAGATACATAAAAGTAAAAAATTAATAGGTGATGCAAGTGTCATTATAATTAACTTACTTGAATCAGCAGCTACAAACTGGGTGTCAGTGGTTTTAATAAGCAAAAAGTCAGCAGTGGGCTGCTCAATTATATAGTGGCCATTTAAGATCGGATTATACCAAGGAGCCATATCAAGAGTGGTATTCGTTATTTCGAAACTTCGTATATCAACACTAGTACTAAATAAATTTATACGATTAATCTGATTCGTTAATTCTATGTTTATGCAAAAACAAAATAGAATTATAATTAGAAAAATAAAACCGAACGGTTTAAGTTTACTCATAAAAAAAATCCATCTATTTTGCTTCTCCTATTAAACCTATTACCAAAAGCGGATTATATCGCTTGCATTTAGTACTACGCAAGCATTGATATAATCCTAAGCCATTAGAATAACAAAAATTTGTAACAATAACGGATTAACTAACTATATTTGATATATAGTATAGGTGGCATTAACAAAAATAAACAAAAAGGTTCTAATTGTTTAAAATTTAATACATACCGTCGATAAGCTCTCTTTTGTTTTTTCTTCCGCGTCAATCTAGGCCACACCATTACAGCCTTTAGTATCTGTATTTGCTAATCCTTTCTGACATTCCCGATGCTTCAATACACCATTTCCTAAAATTATTCTTCAAAATCATGCCTTGCTACACAACCTAGGAATGTAACAACTATCGCAGGTACAATTATTATTTTTATTTAAAGCTGCCATGCATAGCTAACTTTTGTAAAAAATGTACGCTGATCTCGCTCAATATTTTTAAGAGAATCGTCTTGGTAACCTCTATCTGAGTAACCCAAATAAAACAGTGTTTGCGCATTAATTTTATATGAGTAAACAAGCTGGCTGCCATAGTCTTTATTGATTTGACTAACTTGGTAAAAGTAGGCGTTTTCGTCTCTATCAATGTCTTCAAATTGTAAAATTAATTTAAGAATTGAACGCATGCTAAATTTATAATGAAGTCTAAAGTCGACCAAGTTAGCAGTAAACACACGTTTCCCTTGCGGGTTGTCTAATTGACTGTAGTTATGTTTTACATCGAGCTGCCAGTGGTCGTTAATATCCCATATAACTTGTGTTTGAGCGTTAAACACATCACCAAGCTGTTCATTTGTATAGTCAATACGGCTTGCATATTCGGTATATAAGGTGAGCTTTAAATCTTTAGTCGGTTTGAACCCTGTGTAAATATAACCAATATTTTGATTGTAAAAATTGCCATTAAAGTTTTCATAACGGTGCACTAAACCAATTTCAAAAATAGATTGTTTTTGGCCTTTAAAGCTTAAAAAGCCTTCGTATTCTTCTTCAAGTAAGTCGCCGTTTTGCGCCCACGTTTTATCCCAGTCAGCTTCGTATGACCATGAGGTAAGTAAATCAGATTCATCTCTGTACCATGTTTGTCCGCCACCAAAGCCTACTTTTTCATAATCAACTTTAGCTTGATAACCTAAATCGGTGCGGTAGTCCTGCCCAATATTTTCATAAGATGCAAATAATTTGTAATCACGTTTATCGCGGGTAAGTTCCAGGGCATATGCTTCATCTGACTGAGTTTCAGATAAGTTATAATTTTGAATTAAAAATTCAGAGTTACGTGTATCAGCAGATGATACTTGATACAAAAGAGTATCCGATTGATTAAACCAGTAGCTACCATCCACTGATAATACAGTGTTGTGATAGTCATCACTTTCTCTGTGCGTGCTTGAAAGGCCAATAGTACCCTGCTGACCTAGGTCATATTGATAACGCCCTGCGGCCGCATTCGTTTTTTCGTTTAAGCTTGCAAAGCCAGAGCCCTGATTCGTTGGCAGTAAAATATTACTATTGTCGTCATCAGCGAGCATTAACGCATAACTATGATCACCCGTTTTACCCGTTAATTTTGCACCTAAAGTAGGCTCTGCAATTGTACGTGTATATAAAAGCTCAAATAAGCTGCTTTTAAAGTAAGAAGCTCCATCTAAAAAGAAAGGACGTTTTTCAGCATAATAAATAGAAAAGGTTGTATTTACATCGAGCTCTAAAGAGTCTGTTTCTACTTGCGAAAAATCTGGGTTGATAGTCGCATTTAAAACAGCGTCCTTGGTTAAACCCCAGCGCAAATCTAAGCCCACTTCGGTATCTATATCACCATTATCCCAGTTACCCGGTAATTCAGATTTATTATCATTACGAAGTGCTGTCAATGTAGGGGTTAATTGAATATTTTTACTCGATTCAATATCGCTAAAACCCACTAACTTATCAAACTGACAAAGGCTACATTTTATATTTCTATCAAATCCCATATTTGATAGCTGATATAAAACATCACGTTGGTAGTTTCTCATGACTGAAAAACCCCACGTTAGCTCTTTTTTATTTTCAGGAAAGCGCAGTGCCTTAAAAGGAATACGCATTTCAACAATGTAACCTTTCTCGTTAATTTGTCCCGCGCTATCCCAAATAGCATTCCATGAGGTATCTGAGCTCCATCCATCAGTATCGGTCATTCTTATATCGCCTTGTGCACCAAGGGGATTCACATGAAATTCATAACCACTGCGTTCATCATTAAATGTATCAATAACAAGAATGACTACGTCGTCTTCCCATAGCGTATCGCGGTCACGAAGTGATGCACGAATTTGTTCAGGGTTTGGATCCTCTGCAATGAAGGCAACATATAAGTTTGTGCCATCTTCGTAAATAAAGGCATCAGTTTTTACAGGAGGTGTGCCTTTTTCGTTAGGCTCATCTTGGTAGAGTAGAGGTATACGTGTCGCATTTTGCCAGTGCGCTTCATCCATAACACCATCAATAGTGATATTTGAATCAATACGAGATAAGGATACTTGCTGTTTACTAGCCGCTACATCAAGGCTTGAGAGTAATAAAACGAAACTTAAAAATAGGAAGGTAAACTTTTTTATTATAGTTATAAAGTACTGCATAAACATCCATTTAGACTGTAATTACTCATAGGGAGTAACTTAAGCTGGGGATTGTAATTTATCCAGGTACATTTGTTAATACTTTGAAATAAAAAATTAACTATTTAATGATAAAGGAGTAACTAATTGTTACGTATTATGTTTCGAGTAGTTTAAGTTTATCGTCTATGCCATTCCATACATCAGCGTCCTCTGGTGCAGGTTTAACCTCTGTAATGCGCGGCCAGACCAGTGCAAGTTCAGCATTCAATTCAGTAAACTCTTTTTGAGATTCTGGTAATTCATCTTCTTGGTATATAGCATCAGCTGAACACTCAGGGACACATAAGCCACAATCAATACAATCAATTGGGCTAATAGCTAAAAAATTAGGGCCTTCAAAAAATGCATCTGCTGGGCACACTGAAACGCAATCGGTGTACTTACATTTTATACAATTTTCGGTAACTACAAACGCCATACTATTTTAATACCTAAGATTTTAAATAACAGCTGCGGATCATACCCATCCACCCCAAAAATACAATAAATAAGTGCCATATCACCCTATTTTAACGTAAAATACGCGCCTTATGTTTGCACACCAACTGTGCCCTACATCCCCTTATTGTGAGCGGTAATTAAAAACCCGCTATGACACCTAAAAGAGATATAAATGATACGTTTAACCGAAATAAAGTTGCCACTTGATCATGACGAAGATGCAATTGGCCAAGCAATTGTAAATAAACTAAAAATCCAACCAGAACAATTGCACAGCTTTAATGTGTTTAAACGTGGTTATGATGCACGTAAAAAAACTGCAATTTTACTTATTTATACACTCGATATAGAAGTAGATAACGAAGCTGATTTACTCGCAGCATTTGAAAAAGACCAACATGTAAAAGTAGCGCCAGACACAAACTATAAATTTGTAGCCCAAGCCAGCGAAAATATAACAGAGCGCCCTGTCGTGATTGGCTTTGGCCCTTGTGGTTTATTTGCAGGCTTATTACTTGCTCAAATGGGCTTTAATCCCATTATATTAGAGCGCGGTAAAGAGGTACGTGAACGTACAAAAGACACGTTCGGTTTTTGGCGTAAACGCACACTTAATACCGAATCAAATGTACAATTTGGTGAAGGTGGCGCAGGTACATTCTCAGACGGTAAGTTATACAGCCAAGTAAAGGATCCAAAACATTACGGTCGTAAAGTCATTACTGAATTTGTAGAAGCTGGCGCACCCGATGAAATTTTATACGTAAGTAAGCCACACATTGGTACGTTTAAACTTGTCACCATGATTGAAAAAATGCGCGCTCGTATAATAGAACTAGGCGGCGAAATTCGCTTTAGCACACGTGTTGACGATATTCATTTAGACGACGGGCAAGTAACAGGTTTAACGCTTTCAAATGGCGAGCAACTAAACACTCGCCATGTTGTATTAGCCGTTGGTCACAGCGCACGCGACACGTTTGATATGATCCACAAAAAGGGGATTTATGTTGAAGCAAAGCCATTCTCAGTCGGTTTTAGAATCGAACATAAACAATCAATGATCGATGAATGTCGTTTTGGTACAAATGCAGGAAACCCAATTTTAGGCTCTGCCGATTATAAACTTGTTCATCATTGCGACAATGGCCGCACAGTTTACAGCTTTTGTATGTGCCCAGGTGGCACAGTAGTCGCTGCAACCTCTGAAGAGGGCCGCGTTGTTACCAACGGTATGAGCCAATATTCACGCAGTGAGCGCAACGCTAACAGCGCTATTGTGGTAGGCATATCACCGGAGCAAGATTTCCCAGGTAATCCACTTGCCGGAATAGACTTACAACGTAAACTTGAAGAGCAAGCGTATGAGCTTGGTGGTAGCAACTACGATGCACCAGCCCAGTTAATTGGCGACTTTTTGAAAGGTAAATCATCAGAAAACTTAGGTGAAGTACAACCCTCTTACACACCCGGTATTAAGTTAACCGACTTGAGTAAAGTGCTACCACAATTTGCAATTGATGCTCTTCGCGAAGCGATACCAGCGTTTAATAAACAAATTCGTGGCTTTTCAACTAACGACGGTTTATTAACCGGCGTTGAAACACGTACTTCGTCGCCTATTAGTATTAAGCGTGATAAAACATTCCAAAGTATTAACACCAAAGGGCTTTACCCTGCAGGTGAAGGCGCAGGCTACGCTGGCGGTATTTTATCAGCGGGTATTGATGGTATTAAAGCGGCTGAAGCGGTCGCACTGTCTATGCTAGAAAACGCTTAAACCTCTTTTTTAAGCTGTTTATCGAAAAGCCTCACTTTGTGAGGCTTTTTTGTGCTAAATGTATAGAAAATAATAACACCTTAAGCACCTCAATAATGATCAAAACATTTACCTTTTCGTTGCTTAGTGTATTGGCAATTTTTAACGCTAAAGCACAAGAACTAAAAACCATCGATGAAATTCACAGTGCATATAAAAATAATTCTATTAATGCACAGCAACTCACCCAAAATTATATAGACCGAATTAATAAACTTAATCCACACTATAATGCGGTTATTAGTTTAGAGCCTACAGCGATTGCTCAAGCTAAAACGTTAGATGAACTTGCCGTCAATGGAACTTGGGCTGGGCCATTACATGGAATACCTGTACTTCTTAAAGATAATATAGAAACTAAAGGCACACTTCCTACAACGGCTGGCTCTTTAGCACTTAAAAATAACGTTACTAATAATGATGCTTTTGTTGTTAAACAACTACGTAATGCGGGCGCTATAATTTTAGGTAAAGCTAATTTAAGTGAGTGGGCAAATTTTCGTTCATCCTATTCATCTTCAGGCTGGAGTGCCGTAGGCGGACAAACACATAATGCGCACGATGTAACACGTAACCCATGTGGTTCTAGCGCAGGTTCTGCTGTTGCGGTAGCACTTAACTTTGCGCCCATAGCATTAGGGACTGAAACAGACGGTTCAATTACGTGCCCAGCTTCAGTAAATGGAGTTTATGCAATAAAACCGAGTATGGGCCAAGTATCACGCTCAGGTGTTGTGCCTCTTTCAAGTAGCCAAGATTCAGTAGGGCCGATGGCGCATTCTCTTAAAGATTCGCTGCTGGTTTTATCTGTTTTGCAAGGTGAGGACTCCCTTGATGCAACAACTACAGGGTTTGAATTAAAAACAGGTAATATAAAATCAAAATCGTCACTTATTATTGGTGCACTGCCTAGCGACAAATTTACAGTTGAAACGCAGCGCCTTTATGCCAAGCAGTTACAAGCATTACAACAGGCTGGACACACTGTTATTAATGTAGATATTACTGATAACTTAGATACGCTATTTGCTGATGAATACTATATTTTACTTTACGACTTCAAAGCCGAAATTAATCATTACCTCGCAAACACTCCAACACAAGTGGCTGTTAAAAGCCTAAAAGCACTTATTAATTTTAATATTCAAAATAAAAAAACAGAAATGCCCCACTTTGAGCAAGACATCCTAGTTCAATCGCAGGCTATTGATTTAACTAACAAACAAAAATACCAGGAGACTAAAGAACGCTATCGCACTTTAGCAACGACAGCCATTGTTAATGTATATAAAAACAACAAGCTTGATATTGTTATAGCGCCTACAGTATCACCGGCCTGGAAAACAAACTTAGTTAATGGTGATAATTTTAATGGCAGTAGTAGTTCGTTATCTGCTATTGCTGGCACAACGCACATAACCCTACCGGTCGGAAAAGTAAGTGGTTTACCGGTTGGTTTGTCCATAATAGCAAATAAAGAGGACGAGCAAGCGGCTTATGTATACGCAAATATTATTGATGAGGTGTTATCACCAGGCACAAAAAAACCTGAGTAAACTCAGGTTTTTTAAACTAAACGGCGTTAACTATGACTTTTTAAGTGACAGTTTTTCGCCTTTTAAGCTTTTACGAACGCTTGAAATACGTGAGCGATTTACTGCTCTCGCTTCACCGGTTGCTTGTCCTGATAACTTGTTAGAACGTGTACGGCGTAAATGCGCTGGTTTTTTACCAATTTTATCAATGAGTACTTCACGGTTACTTACTTCATAACCTTCTAAATATACACGTTTGATTTTTTGGCCGATTAGCGTTTCAATTTCAAACAAAGTGTTTTCTTCTTCACGGCTAACAAATGAGATTGCTTGACCTTGACGACCAGCACGACCTGTGCGGCCAATACGGTGAACGTAATCTTCTGCAAGCCATGGTAAATCAATATTAATTACACGAGGTAAGCCATCAATATCAATACCACGAGCAGCGACTTCTGTAGCCACTAATACGCGTACCTTGCCTTCTTTAAATTCACGTAAAGCACGACGACGGTTACCTTGAGATTTATCACCGTGGCAAACGCCTGCCGGAATACCATCGAGGTTAAGCTCTTTAACAAGCTCATCAGCTGTTTCTTTCATGTTTACGAAGACAAGCACTTGTTGCCAGTTTTTCTTACCAATCAATTCAGAAAGTAGCTCTTGCTTACGACGTTCTTCAACTGGGTAAACAACATGCTCAACGGTGCTTGCTGTACTGTTAGTTTGATCAACACGGACTATTTCAGCTTGTTTCAATACTTTAGATGCAAATTGTTTAATTGCTGCAGGGAATGTAGCAGAGAAAAGTAAAATCTGGCGCTCTTCTGCACAGCTTTTAATAACGTTTTGCATATCTTCAATAAAGCCCATATCAAGCATACGGTCAGCTTCATCAAGAACAAGGTGCTTAACACTTGCAAGGCTTAAGTTACCTAAACGAATATGATCAAATAAACGACCTGGCGTTGCAACAACAATATCTACACCTTCTTTTAAAGCATTTGCTTGGCCGGCTGTGCTAACACCACCAAATAAGCTAACGACTTTAAGTGATGTATGCTTTGCAAAATCTCTAAAATTATTTGCAATTTGTTCTGCAAGTTCACGCGTTGGAGCAAGTACTAATGCATGAGGTGCATTAGTTGTGCTGAGTTCAGACTCAACCAATTTTTGGATGATAGGTAAAGCAAACGCGGCAGTTTTGCCGGTACCAGTTTGTGCACTGGCTAAAACGTCTTTACCTTTACGAACAGCAGGAATTGCTGCGCGCTGAATGGGCGTAAGGGTGTGATAGTTAAGTTCGTCCAACGCCTGGATGATTTCAGGAGCGAAACTAAAAGATTTAAAATTCATGCTGTATAACCTACGGCCACATTATCAAGGGTCGCAAATTATACAGTAAAAACGAGCTAACAGTTAGTTATAACTTATCTTTTAACGTGTTTAATCTACTTTATAGCGTTTAAATATTAAAGAGGTGTTAATACCACCAAACGCAAAGTTATTACTCATCACGTAATCGGTATTAATCTCACGCCCTTGATGCCTTATGTAATCAAGCTGAGCACATTCGTCATCAACGTTATCTAAATTAATTGTTGGTGCAAACCAGTTATCTGCCATCATATTAATGCTTGCCCATGCTTCTATTGCACCACAAGCACCTAATGTATGCCCCAAATAACTTTTTAACGAGCTAATAGGTTTGCTGCCCAATGCTTTAAACGTTGCGTGAGACTCGGCAATATCACCTTTATCTGTTGATGTACCATGAGCATTAACGTAACCAATTTTTTCTGGTTCTAAATTGGCATCTTGCAGTGCCATTTCTATCGCTAGTTGCATTGTTTTTGATGTTGGTTGAGTAACGTGCTGTCCATCAGAATTACAACCAAAACCAACCACCTCAGCTAATATTGTTGCTCCGCGCGCTTTTGCATGTTCGTATTCTTCTAAAATAAGTGTACCCGCGCCTTCGCCTATCACTAAGCCATCGCGATTTTTATCAAAAGGTCTTGGTGTTTGTTTTGGTGTTTCATTTTTTGTAGATGTTGCATAAAGCGTATCAAATACTGCAGCCTCTGTGATGCATAATTCCTCTGCTCCACCAGCCACCATTATTTTTTGTCGGCCAAACTTAATCGCTTCATAGGCGAAGCCTATTCCTTGAGATCCCGATGTACAAGCAGAGCTTGTTGTTATAACACGCCCTTTTAAACCAAAAAACACACCAACATTTACAGGGGCAGTATGCGCCATCATTTTAATGTAACTCGTGGCTGTTACACCTGACATCGACCCCGTTTCCATCATATTTGCAAAGGCGAGTAATGGCTCAGTAGAGCCCGTAGATGAGCCATACGCTATACCCGTAGAGCCATCTGTTAGACTTTCGTGCTCGAGTAGTTTGGCTTGTTCAAGTGCGCATTCAGTAGCACGAGTTGACATAAGTGACACTCGCCCCATTGAACGGATTTGTTTTCGTTTGTAATGACCTGGTCGCTCAAAGTGTTTAACTGGCGCGGCTAAACGAGTATTGAGGTCGTCAGCTATATCCCACTCTGGCATAGTAACAACAGCATTTTCGCCTTTAATTAAGGCTTGTTTGAATTCAGACCAATCATCGCCCAATGCAGTGACCACCGACATCCCTGTTACAACAACGCGTTTAATCAAACCATGCCACCATTAACCGAAATCACTTGGCGTGTTATGTAAGCTGCATCATCAGACATTAAAAAAGCGACTGTTCCCGCAACTTCTTTAACGCTCCCCATGCGTTTAAGGGGTATCATTTTCATCATTTCATCAATAGGTAATTCATCAGTCATCGCGGTTTCTATTAAACCAGGTGCCACACAATTAACTGTGATTTTGCGTTTTGCCAATTCTAATGCAAGTGCTTTAGTGGCCCCAATAATACCGGCTTTTGCTGCACTATAATTTACTTGTCCTCGGTTACCTGCAATACCTGACACCGATGACATTGTAATTATTCGCCCACCTTTACGGCTTTGTACCATAGGCATTACAGTTGGGTGTACTACATTATAAAACCCATCAAGGCCTGTACGTATTACACAATCCCAGTCTTCCCCTTGCATAGCAGGAAATGCCATATCGTTAGTAATACCTGCATTACACACCACGCCATAATAAGCGCCATGCTGAGCTATATCTTCTATTATTTGTGCTTTGGCCTGCTCTCTGTCGCATACATCAAATTGTAATAAACTGGTGGTTCTACCTAATGCATTAATTTCATCGCATGTTGCTTGAGCTTGCTCAACACCCGCTCTGCAATGTACTGCAATATCAAACCCTTGCTCAGCAAGTTTTAACGCAATAGCTTTACCAATACCACGGCTTGAACCCGTAACTAAAATTCTTTTTGTCATTGATTTTCTCTTATAAATTCCAACGGGTTTTCAGGCTGAAATACATTAATTTTTGCTTGGCAAAGTAGAGTTTCACACACGAGTATTTGGCATTCAAATACACTTAAACCTGACTCTTCTTGATATAGCTTTTTCACTTCAATAGTCAGCTTACTGCCGTTTTTAAAACACGGTTGATAAGTTTGATACTTTCGCGTGCCAATTAAAAAACCAATTTTTACAGGTTTATTTTCATCATTCGCTAACGCACCAGCGTAAGCGGCAATAGACTGCGCCATGTACTCAACACCAATATAGCTAGGTACGCCGTTAATTGCAGGACTAAAAAAAGGGCTTTGCTCAGTTATAGTAACGCCGCATTGAGCTTCATCTTCGCTGTGTGTTAAAAGGCTATCTATTAAAATCATAGGCGCATCATGCGGGACTACTTGCTCTATAGGGTAATTAGTCAACGTTAACTCCCAATATTAAGCTGGCATTATTACCGCCAAACGCAAATGAATTAGATAAGCAATATTTAAGAGCGGGCTTAAACGCTTGTTTTATTATTTTTATATCAGCCAAATCACTGCCTTCTTTAATCGCGTTATACGGCAGCATATGTTGGCCGCTGTCTTTTAATAATAACCAACATATACCGGCTTCAATGGCGCCTGCAGCACCAAGAGTATGCCCTGTTAAATGCTTACTTGAGCTAAGCGGGGTATTGTTGCCAAACACGCGATTAATTGCAAGTGCTTCCATTTCGTCATTTTTTACAGTAGCCGTACCGTGAGCGTTAATATAATCAATATCACCACAGGATAACTTTGCGCTTTTTAGTGCTTTTTCCATTGAGGCTTGGGCGCCCATCCCATTAGGATCGGGGGCTGACATATGATGCGCATCTGAGCTTTCGCCACTGCCTAGTAACATAATGCCGTTATTTGTTATTGGCTTATTTTTAGTCATTACAAATAAAGCGGCCCCTTCACCAATATTAATGCCGTCTCTGGTGCTAGAAAAAGGCTGGCATAAACCCGAGCTTAAAGAAGCGAGCGAGTCAAAGCCATTAATTGTTAATTGGCACAAACTATCCGCACCACCACAAATTACCACATCGGCTAAATCAGCATTTAGCAAAGCTCGGGCGCTAATTAACGCTTTGCTACTCGACGTGCACGCAGTAGAAATACTGTAACAAGGCCCTAGAGCCCCTATTTTATGTGCAATATAATGAGCGGGTGTAGCTAACTCTTGATCACTGTAACTAAAGTCATCAGGCCAGAGTTTTGTACTTTCATAGTTTTTACGCGCTCTTTCGCCATCATGAATACCTGATGTACTAGTACCCATTACAATTGCGATACGCGACTTATCAATATGCGAAAGTTTATCTAAGGTTGGCTTAATCTGCTCTAAAGCTAGATCAATAAATGTATTGATACGTTTATTATTTGATAAAGCAATAGACTGAACTTGCCCGACATACAGCGGAGTTTGCTCAGCACTTAAACTTTTATTTAAAGTTAATAAAGGAGTTGCAGGGTTATATTTATTTAAGCTTGTTGTGGTTGCATCTTGGCCTATGCCCATCGCACTCACAATGCCTAAATCATTCAGCCAATATGTCACTGTTCTACCTTTTTAAATGTTATTTGATACTGATGTAAAATATTGTTCAACGTTGTCGACTCATCACTATAGTCAATGGTGATAAATGTACCTTCATCGTTAAATACTTCCCGATTAGAGCCAACCTGCTCTATTAAAGCACCCTCTAACTGCTTTTGTAAAAATGCTACTGGCCAATGTACTAATGCAATATCCGCTAAAATATAATGAGGGTCTATCCCTTCTACCGCCAGCATATTTCGTGTTTTTACTGGGCCATTTAA
Organism: Pseudoalteromonas sp. 78C3; assembly: GCF_002836695.1. Lineage (NCBI taxonomy): Bacteria > Pseudomonadati > Pseudomonadota > Gammaproteobacteria > Alteromonadales > Pseudoalteromonadaceae > Pseudoalteromonas > Pseudoalteromonas sp. 78C3. The sequence continues at coordinate 15,951 of NZ_PJAV01000138.1, read as the reverse complement.
AGGTTTTTCAAGCTCCATAATCGGAAAGCCTTGCACTGTCATTAACAATAACTTAATTGCACCTTTGTCATTTATAGCTAATTGGGCAAATACAGTGTGTGTGTTTTGCTGATTCGTAATATACAAAACATGCTGCCAAGACTTATCAAACATTTGTGCTGGCACACTATTAATATTTAATTGAATATTAGGTGATAGATACACTCTATTTTTAGATGCTGTAAAACTCGTACATGCGCTCAATACAGCAAATATAAATACACTACACACCACATACTTAATTAATTTTGACATAACTGAGCCAACACATTTAAACGGCGTTCACTTTGTGCAACAAATGGGTTATTTGTATCCCATGCGTAGCCCGCTAAAATAGCACTAATCATTTCTCGCACCTGAGTATTTTGTTCAGAGTAAAATATCACATCCTGAAAACGCGTATCGTACCACCCTGTTACAAATGTTCTAAAACAATCGACTCCAGCTTGTAATGGCTGTGCGTAGTGAGCGTCAAAATCGACGACTTCGTTTTTTAAATAGCGATCAACAAGTGGGGCAACTAAATTTGCAGATTTGAGTGCAATTGTTACACCTGATGAAAATACCGGGTCTAAAAATTCCCCCGCATTACCCAATAAAGCAAAGTGCTTACCATATAACTTACTCACATTTGCCGAGTAGCCTTTTATATTTTTTGCTGGAGTTAATAACTCACGCTGTGCTAACAGTGTTTTTAAATAAGGGTCTTGCTCTATAAATTGATTTAGTAAATCGCTAGATTCATCATCATTAAAACGCTCTGACTGCGCCACAACCCCAATACTCGCAGTACCATCACTAAAGGGAATAAGCCAATACCACACGTCTGAATATTGAGGGTGTACGGTAATCAAAATTTTATTTCGATCGAAGCTTGTATCACTAATATTGTCTTTAAAGTGACTAAAATAAGCGCTTCGAACAGGAAAGTTAGAAGGAAGCTCTAAATCTAACAATTTTGGTAATACACGCCCAAAGCCACTTGCGTCCAATACAAATCGGGCATTAACGCGATAAGCTTGCTGCTGCTCATTGTGTACCACTAATGATGCACCATTTGGCTCATCACAGTAGTCAACCACCGTGTGCTTATATCTGATTTCTACGCCTTGTCCTTGTGCTTTGTCTGCTAATAATTTGTCAAAGTCGGCTCTTTTCACTTGATACGTAGTGTCTGGGCCTTTAGTAAATTTTTCAGTGAAATTTATAGTTGTATTTTGCCCTGCCCGATGAAAAGCAGCGCCATCTTTAAACTGAAAACCTAAAGCCGCTGCATTGTTATGTAGTGTATCGATTAAGCCCGCGTCTTCTAAGTACGCCATACATTGCGGCAGTAAGCTTTCACCAATTGAAAAACGTGGAAACGCCTGCTGTTCAAGTACCAGTACCCGCCATCCCTTTTGAACTAAAAGACTACTAGCCAATGCACCAGAAGGCCCAGCGCCAATAACAACAACATCGTACTGCTCAAGGTTATTCAAATTATTGTTCCTTTTGAGGCTTTAAAACACTCAGCGGTGATAAAAAGTAAATAGCTAAAATCCCTACCATTACACTCAGCCCAAAGCTAAAAATAGCCGGTGTATCAGATGCACTCAACATGCCAAATACCCACATTGATGACGCAGCCGATAAGCTAATCGCTAACACATTTTTGGGCTCTAACTTATTTATTTGATAAAAAACGAGGTAATCAATTGCTAAGGCAATAACAAGTAACGCACCGAGTAAATTAAATAACGACAAGCTACCTTGAATCGCATTACATACCCAAAGCATGCTCAACACCACAACAGATAAAATGGTCACCTGCAGCAGCGCTATCTTAATCGTAAATCGCCAACTAAAAAGCAGCCAACTAATAAAACCCGCAAGCACTAGGCTTAATAGTAAATATTCACGGTAATCACTTAATAAAGCACTAATTTGTTTAGGTTTATTATAAAGGTAAATTCCATTGTTTTTTTCAACCTCATTAATTAGTTGATCAGATGAAATACCCGAAATAGACACCCACGTTATCGATTGTTCTGACTCAACAACCATTTGAGAAAGCAGTAATGGTTTAAATGTACTCGTGGCGAGTGTTTCATAAGTTAATAAGGGCGCTTTTGTACTTGCTAGCACTTGCCCTGTAACGCGCTCAGCAATATTCAAAGTCCCTTTGTTTTTTGCCTGTTCAAACAAGGCTTGGTTATCCCTCTGCTTTTGTAAACTAGGCAACCAATGGCTAATGCTATTATGTTTAAAATTAGGGTTTAGTTGGGTTAAGCGTTTTAAAAATTGTTCTTGTTTTTGTAATAGCGCTTCGTCGCTATCTGCAAACATAAAAACAATTTGGCTATCCCATTGCCCAAGTAATAACAAATGCTTTTTTTCGTTTAGCATTAAATGTTCGGAGCTTGCATTTAATAGCTTTACATCGTCATTAAAGCTAATAGGTTTTATCAAAAATAACGCACTTATAAGGACTAATAACGTAATGAGTATTGGTTTTTTTAAACTATTGCAGTATAAAAAAACCTTAATGAGCTTTTGACTCATCAATAAACTCGAAGGCGATAACCTGAGTGTAGATTGCCACAATGGCAAAACTAAAACTGTAAATAGCCAAGCACTCACTAAACCCGCAATAACAAACACACCAACTTGAGATAATAACGTTAGTGGTGCACCTAGTAAGCAGCAATAACCCAGCGTAGTCGTAATAAGAGAGAGTAAAAGCGCAGATTGTGTCCCTTTGCTGTAGCCTTTTTCATGCTCTTTTTTTGCTAAGTCAGTCATACCATGGAATGCATAATCAATGGCAATACCAATCAAGGTAACTGCAAAAACAAGCGTTAATAAATGAATAGTATTAAACAGCAACACCATAGCGATAGCGCCACCAATAAGTGCGCTCAGTACGGTAAAGCTTGCTAATAAAATACTGTTTAAACGCCTAAATACCCAAAATACCATACCAATAAGGGCTAATAAGCTAATGCCACCAAACAGGCTCATCTCGTATTTAGCTTGTTCAGCATTTTCAGCCGTATGAAATAGCACACCAGAGTAAGTAATGCTTAAATCAGGGTAGGTTTTATTAAGTATATTAATCTGTTTAATTATCGAGCCAGCTAAATCAATTGATTTATTAACCCCTAAATTTTCGGGCGCTAAGTTTGCCAAAATGACACTGTATTCAACGCCTTTTAAACGTCGAGTTAAACGACCTTGTTCAAGCGTAAACAATTGGCTTTGTTTTAAGTTATCTTCTATAAATGCCGCTAAGCTCAAACTTGTATCTTTGCTTAAGGTAGCACTTACAAATGGGTTGCCTAACTGATTTAATTGCTCAAGGTAATAATATTCAAACGTTGTTTTTTTGATTAATATTTGCTTGTAAGTATCACTTAATAACGCATGTTTGAAAGGTGAGAATGTTTGCGCTAAATCGTTAACGGACGGAAAGTTAAATGTGCTTTTAATTGCATTATCGTCGAGCCATTTTTGGAAATCATCAAATGCTTTATTTTTATTATTTCCTGCAAACGAGAACATAATACGGTTAGCATTTTGCTGAAAAAAAACATCTTCCGCATGTGCAATTTGGGAGTGCGACTTTGGCAATAAGCTAAACATATCGGCGCTAAACGTTGGTTTAGACAGCCAAAAAGCTGCAGCAAAAAGTAAAATTAAACTGCTAAACCACCCTACAATAACGGTAATTCGTTTTGTCACTGCACTATTCCCTTAATTAACCACTGCATTATTTAAAAACATAATTTTATTTGGAATAAGTAAACTCAATTTTTGTGTTATTTCCTGAGTGCTCATTTAGTGTAATACTGCTCACTTGCTTAGCAGTTTCACATAAAATAAAATCACTAAATAATTGCTGTAACATCGCTTCTTTTGGTGTTAACTGTGTGCAACTGTCTTGCATTTTAGCAATATCAAAACGTGTTTCCAGCGCACTCATATTTACGCTGAGTAAGTCACTCAGTAACCCTACAAATTGCTCGCTACCAGGTTGTGGTATTAACTCACCATTGGCATTTTGTGCAAGCACTTTGCCGTTTTCTATTATGAGCATACTCTCAACAGGCATTTTCACTTGCCAAATGAGCTTTTCATCAATTAACGAAAAAACACCCGACGAAATAAAAGGCTTAGCAAATCCATTAAATTGCTTATATTGCTTAAACTCACCTTTAATAGCTGCTGCATTTACTACAGTGCAAAACAGTAAAAAGCTAATAGCTATGCTCAATGTAAAACATTTTAAAAAATTCATTTAATCGCCTATAAAATAAAAATTTAATTCAAAACCGCTTTTAACTTATTAAATAAAATAGCGGGTGATTCAAATTGCATTTCTTTGGAGCTAACCTCAACCGCAACTTGCGTGGTTGAGGCTTTAGTAAGGCGCTTATTAGTTAGCGAGTCAGTGATTACGTAATCAATCCGTAGTCTATTCTCGTATTCTTTTAAATAAGCCGCTACTTTAATTTTTTGAGTAAATACTGCTGAGGCGACATACTTTATTTGCATATCAACAATAGGCCACGCGTAGCCCGATTCATGCATTTGCGGGTAATCATAATCAAATAAACGCAGTAACTCGCAGCGCGCTACTTCTAAGTAACGTGGGTAGTTACCATGCCATACAACATTCATTGGGTCGCAGTCATGAAATGGAATTTCGATTTCTACCACATGCGTTAATAATGCACCTTTACTATTCATACAACGCCCAACGTTTAGTTTGAATATACCCTATTGTTTGCCTTAGCACGGCTTCCATTGGTCTATCCTCAGTGAGGTTTTCAAAGTAATCAGTTATATCGGTATACATGTTTTGCATATTTTGCGTTAAAGTCGAAAACTCAAGATCGCCTTGTTTTATACGCAATCTAACACCTTGAATACTTGCTAATAACGTACTTGCTAACACTTGTTCTGTTAGCTGTAAAATACGTAAACAATCGCGAGACGCAATAGTTCCCATACTCACTTTATCTTGATTATGACACTCTGTAGAGCGAGAAAAAACGCTGGCCGGCATGGTTAGTTTTAACGCCTCTGCTGTGTAAGCACTACAGCCAATTTGAACCGCTTTAAAACCATGATTAATATAACGGCGCTCTGGTGCACTATCAGACAAGTTTGAAGGTAGCCCATTGTTGTACTTAGTATCAACCAAAGAAGCGATTTGTCTGTCTGCTAAATCAGCAAGGTTTGCAACGGCTGTTTTCATGCTATCCATTGCCATTGCAATGTGGCCTCCGTAAAAATGCCCGCCGTGTAATACATGCTCACCTTGGCCGTCAATTATTGGGTTATCGTTTGCTGAATTAAGCTCGTTTTCTATCATGTGCCTAAAAAACGGCAGACTGTCTTGCAGAACACCAATAACATGGGGTGCACAACGGATTGAATACCTATCTTGAAGTCTGTCTGCATTACGAGGGTGATCGTGATGGTTTAAATCGTCTCTTATCCAACGTGCAATTTGCTGCTGCCCAGGATGTGGCTTAACTGAAAATAATATCTCATCAAAATGATGGCTATTTCCTTTAAGCGCTAAACTTGATAATGCAGTAATACGGCTCGCCAGTTTAGCTAAGTAATTAGCCCTATCAAACGCTAAACACGCTAATGCAGTCATTACCGCTGTGCCATTCATAACGGCAAGACCTTCTTTTGGCCTTAGTGTTAGAGATTCTAAGCCAACTTCTTTCATAACTTCAGCACTGTTACGTACTTGGTCTTTGTAAAACACATCACGCTCGCCTACCATCGCACCTGCAACGTAAGATAACGGTGTTAAATCGCCACTGGCACCTACTGACCCTTCTTGCGGGATCACAGGCACTATATCGTTATTTAAGTAATCTTTAAGTAGATGCAGCATTTCCCAGCTAATACCAGAGTAGCCCTGAGAAAGTGATGTTAAGCGGGTCGCTAAAATTGCACGCCCTTGAACTTTATTAAATACATCCCCGAGTCCACAGCCGTGAAAGCGAGTTAAATGCAGAGGTAATTCATCAACTAAATCAAGGGGTACAGCCACCGTTACAGAATCACCGTAACCAGTAGTAACGCCGTAAATCACGCCATCTTCTTTTAAAAGTGTGTCTAAAAAACGCAAAGCGCTATTAATTTTAACGCTAAAAGTTTCACAGCTATTTAATTGCACTTGTGTTTCATTAAAGGCAACTCGAACAATATCTTCAATTGATAATCGCTGATTGCCAAAAAGCTGTATATTTTGTTCAGTCACACTTGTTCTCCATTGATTGATCGCGCACTACCTGCTGATCACTTTTCCAAAAATCGTAAAAATTAAACCACTGATAAGGATATAAAGCTGCGTAATAACTCAAACGCTGTGCATAGTCAGTAATAATAAGTGTTAGCGCCTGCTGTCGCTCTCGTCGAGGCATTTTTAATGACTGGCTGTAACGTTCAAATATCACTTGATACTTTTTGCTTTTTTTATCTTTTAAACAAAACAAAAAGTAAACAGGGCAATCAAGCAGCGCGGCTAATATAAAAGGCCCCTGTGAAAATGGGGCATTTTTGCCTAAAAACGGTACCTGTACCGACCGAGAAGCCGTTGTTGTGCTTGTTCTGTCACCAACAATAACGATTATTTCTCCCTGCTCTACTTTTTCTTTTAGTAAAATAGCTAAGTCAGGCCCCATATCAGTCACTTGTATTAAATTAACCGACACATCTGGGTTAATCTTTTTAAGCATTTTATTAAATTCAACAGCGTGATGGGTAAACACCAGTACATTTATTTTTTTACTGCTGCGGTGCTGGCTAAGTGCCCTGCACACCTCTAAATTACCCAAGTGGGAACCTATAAAAATAGCCCCTTGATTTTGCTCATCTAGCTCAGCAAATAAATGCTCATTAGTGTATTTAATATCACGTTGGGTTATTCGCCCAAGCCAAGCATCAATTTTATCTAATGCGCTATCTGCAAAACTGCAAAAGTGCGTTAATTGCATTTTAAACGTAACAGGTTGTTTACTGCCTTGGTAAACATTAACCTGCGCTAAAAACGCTTTAGATGCTACACGCGCTACTTTTCCTGTTAAAAAAAGATAAAAAACCACAGGAAACAAAACAATCCACAGCCCTTTTCTACCCAGTAATTTATGAGCAAATAACAGTATTTGAATACCTAAGAAATTACCGCGCTCTTGCATTTTAGACCAGTGTTTAGCGGCCATAACGCCTCTTTAATTTATGCCAAATTAACACAGGAGAGCGAATCAACATTCCAAAAAACAAGCGGGTGTGTAACCACGAAATACGCACGTTATCGTGTAATGGCTGAAAATGAGAAAGCCCATTTTCGGGGTAAATTACTTGGCTAGGTAAAAATACAAAAGGCACATTGCGCCAATATAAACGCACTAAAATTTCGGGGTCAAAATCCATGCGTTTTCCAAGCGATACCTCATCAATTAGCTTTGTACTTTGCTCAAGCGGATATACTCTAAAGCCACACATCGAATCTACAATTGTAAAACTTAACGTTTCAATCCATACCCAAACATGCGTTAAATAACGTGCTAAATAACGGTGTTTAGGCACTGAATCGTCATATATTGGGCAACAGCTTATAAGCGCTTTAGGCTGAGCGTTTGAAAGCGCTATTAGTTTTTTAATATCAGATAAGTCATGCTGACCATCAGCATCAACCTGTATCGCATGCGAAAAACCTAGCTTATATGCTTGCTTTAAGCCGGTTTGTACCGCGCCGCCTTTGCCTTGATTATCGTCGTGGGTAACTACACTCAACTGCGCGTGTTTTGCATCAAGCTTACTAAACACATTTTTAGCTTCGACGTTGCTTGCGTCATCAACCATAATAATAGGAAGATTAAATGACGATAATTGGCTCAGTACATCATCAATAACCGTAATGTGATTATAATTTGGGATAACAATACAAAAGTTATTCATTTATCAGGCTATCAAAAATAACACGGCCAGATGCATGCTGTCCTTTGTTTGAATTATACGAAAAGGTATATTTATTCTCTGCTTTTTGCTCTAGCAATAATTCGATTGTTATACCTGGGGTAATCACTACCTGAAATTTTAATACTTCAACATTTTTAACAGGTTGCTGAACATTATAATGTTTGCAAATTGCAGCCACAGCCCAGTCTAATTGCACAACACCTGCGAGTATTGGGCCATCCGTAAAATGTCCTTTGAAATAATCTAAATCATGAGGAACTAGTAAGCTTAATTTATACTTTTGCTCTGCTTTTTCACAAGACAGTAAATCAGGCTGTGTTTTAGTCAACTTTTGCAAAAAGACTCTCCAATGCTTTTAAATTTAACTTTGCCTGTGAGTTGTATGGTAATTGATCTACAAAACGCCACTTTTTAGGGATACAAATTCGCTCAAAGCGCGCTAATGCATGCGCTTTTAATAAATTATTTGTAGCTAACTTACCGTCACCATTAAAAAATATCTGCCCTTTATGCGTAAGCACAACAATAGCGCCTACAATTAACCGCTCACCAGGCAAGGCGATTACTTTAGCTTCACTTACCCACTCACTAGTACACAAATGTTGTTCTAGTTCATCTAAACTTAATCGTTTTTCTTCTAATTTTATAATTCGATCGAATCGGCCTAATAATCTAAATTGACCATTTTTAAGTACTTCGCCTCTATCATCTAAAGGGTAATTTTTGTCGCGAACGAGCGGTGAGTTTAAAATTAAACGCTGATCGTCCAAAGCCCGTACTTTAATACCCGAAAAAGGCTGCCAAAGGCTAACCTTTTCAAGTGAAGTAACTTGTCGATATGCAATACCACCGGTTTCGGTACTACCAAAAACTTGTGTAACTGGTTTATTTAATTGCGTAAACAACGATACAGCATCTTCGTTTAATAGCGGTCCACCTGATGAGAAAATCCATTGTAAATGAGACTTATCATCCACTAAAACATTATCAATACATAACCGTTTTAACTGCGCTGGGCTTGAAACAAACACTACTTTTTTAAATAACTTGAGCTTTGTAGCTATATGTTCTGGATAATGCAATAGCTCTGTATTTACAACCTTTCCTGCACGTAATGGCCACAACAATCTAAACAATAAGCCGTATATATGCTGATGCGAAACACTCGCTATAAAAATAGGATTATCAATCAGTGCGTAGCTATTAATTAATGTACTTAATTCTTTATTTATTACCTGCCACGTTTTTACAATTGGCTTTGCTTTACCCGACGAGCCCGACGTGTAAAAAACAATTGTGCCTTCTTGAGGCCATTTAATTGTTTCAATAGATACAAAGTGAGGTTGATTGACTAAGGTTCCTATATCTAAAAAATCAGCCTCTAAATCGGCTACTAATTCAGACTCACCAATAAAAAAAGGTGTTTGTTTAAGCAAGGAGTTTAACGTTGCAGGTTGCCCATTAGGCGGCAAAATCACTGTGTTTCCGTGTAGTGCCAAAGCAAATAAGTACACGGCAAATTTGTAGGTGTCTGTGGTGTATAAAACAACCGATGATTTAGCATTTAACGTTGATAGCTTTGCTAAAACTTCGTTTATATCACTAACAAACTGACGCTCCGAAATATCATTATCAGTATGATTAAAACATGTTCTTATCGCATTACTTTGAAAAGCATTAAACACCGGCGTTCCTTTTTACTTTTTGTCTGACTAGCCACTCTATAGCAAACAATGTGCCCATAGCTAAGTAAGCAATAAAACCATTATAAAAAGCCCAGGTTTCTAGGCTACTAAAAATACTGGTGTACAGGGCAATGCCACCGTTTAATACAAAAAAAACACACCACACTAGCGTTACTTTTTTTGTATAAATTACACCGTTTTCATCAAGTGAGGGCTCAGTAATGCGCGCAAAGGTTTCAATAATAGAAGGCCCTTTATACAAAGAATACGCAAACACAACTAACATGACTAAATTAATGATTACGGGATACAAACGCAGCCCTAAATCGCTATCCATTACCTTGGAAATCAAAATAGTAATGGCAGCTAAAAATGTAGCGGGCTTTAACCACGGCATTTTATCAAACAAGGCTCTGCTTAACCAAAGTCTAAGCCCGAGTAAAAATAGCAGTAATACTGTAATAATCTGACTATTAAAACGCGTAAGGCCTACGTACACAATAATAGGGTAGCAAGCCAAGCAAATCATAATTAACGTTGTTAAAACTGCTTTTAACATAGTATTAGTTAACTAACTTTTCTATTTCGGTGACTATGTCTTGCACTGTGCGCACAAGTTTAAAGGCATCAGGCTCAATTTTTTTACCTGTGATTTCTCTTAATTTCACAACTAAGTCAACTGCATCAATACTGTCTAAATCAAGATCTTGGTACAGGTTAGTCTCTAAGCTAATATCTTCTGGGTCTATTTCAAATTCGTTTTCTAAAATGCCGTGTAATACATCATAAATTTCAGCAGCGGTTTTCATCTTTCTTCCTACTTTTATATATTAAGAACGTGCTTGTTCAATAAATTTTGCTAAAGAATTAACTGAGGCAAAGTGCGCTTTAGTTTGATCAGAGTTTGCATCTATTTTCACATCAAATTGCTTCTTTATCGCAAGACCAAGCTCTAATGCATCTATGCTGTCTAGTCCTAGGCCATCTACAAATAAAGCGTCATCATCTTGTATGTCAGCAGTGGTCATGTCTTCAAGGTCAAGGCTTGAGATAATCAGTTGTTTTATTTGTTCTTTTAATTCGCTCATATATTTTTTAGCTCTTGTGTAAAATAATGTTGTAAATCTTTAGTCAATTGGCGTGATTGCATCGCAGGCATATCGCTGTCGTACGTTGCACAATTAAACTGCTGGCTCGCAAGCCCCATTGTAAAATGCGCCTGATATGGCGCGACCTTATACCAAGGTGTGCCCTTGGTTAAAGTGTTTGGCTTCATTTTAATTAAAAAAGTAGTAATGGGCGCATGACATCTAATTGCAATATTTGCAGCGCCTCGTTTAAACTTTAATGTTTTGTGAGGCTCTGTCCGTGTCCCTTCAGGAAATACAATTAAGTTATTACCCTTTTGCAAACTGCGCTCGCACTCTCGTAATAGCTCCTGCGGATCGTCATTACTTATATAGCCGGTGCTTTTAATAACGCCGCGCATAAAAGGATTTTTAAATAAATGCGCCTTTACTACGCAATCTGCATTTTTTACTACCGAAATTAAGACAACAACATCAATTAAAGAAGGATGGTTTGCTAATATCAGTTGCCCTTTTAAGCCTTCAATTTTTGCTTTATCGTTAACATGAAATCGAATAACGCCCGTTACATGCATTAAACTAACAAACAATTTGAAGCTGTAATGTACTGTTTTTCGAGCCTTAATCTTTTGTTTAACTGAGTCACTTTGAAATAGGCGCTGAGCAGGAAAAACAATAAAGGCTAATACTAAACCACCCATTCCAAAAACTGAAAAGCAAAATGCAGTAGCAATAGTCCGCCAAATCAACCCACATAGCCTTTGTACATTTTTAAGCATGGTATGTAAGCTGCCAATCGTGCTCAAGCGTGTTATGAACAAGTAATGTATTGCTTCGCTCATACAAAGCTTTAGCGCATTGAATACTCATTGGTAAGTCGCTTTTTTCCATGCCCGTATTAAATACTTTGTTTAAACTAAAATGGGGTTCGCCTTTTTGCGGCGCTCTTATTATTAAACCAATAGAGTGTGCTATTTGCTGTTCATCGGCGTACTGAGCGTAAATATCGGGGAGAGTCTCATCGGTATGAACTATTAACATGTGTTGCTGATCGTTATCAGCAAGTCTTACAAAGCCATCTACGAGTGCATAAATAAAGCTTTCGGCTCCTGCAGCAATAGCATTTGTAGCACTTGTATTACCCTGTATTATCCCAAAAAGTCCCGATGCGGCATTATGCACACTTAACCCAAAACCAGTGGGCGACAGTGGCTGATCATTTACTACATCAATAAGTAAGTTAGACGTTTTGTGAAAATCACCGTGGCGAGAAGAAAAAACACTCGGTAAATTAACGTAGTTACCTTGAGTGCTTACTTGATGAGCACTAAAGAGTGCCATTTTAATAAAGGAAGTCATTCGGCGTCGCTGCATAGCAGGCACCCAACTAAGATTTAATACAGAGGAATCAAACCAATTACTCTCTTTTATTTGTCGCTGTTCGGGCTTTATCCATATAGCGAGTTCTTCAACAACAAATTTCACAGCTCTGCATATTTTATAAGATATAAGGGAAGGAATTTTACCGATTTTAGCAATAGAAGTAAATAATCATTAACAAAAAGCACTGAACTAACACTTTGTTCAGTGCTTGCTCATATTGCTAGGAAAGGAGGGCTATATCGTCCTGCTTTATACACTTAGCTGTGCCGCCAACAACATCGTTGTTATTCAACTCATTAATTAATACTTCGCCTTGAGCTTGCTGCTCATCACTAAGCGGTAAATACGGTAATCTAAATACAGGGTTTACTGCACCTGTCATCATCAACGCGGTATTAATAGCAATGGGGTTTGGTTCACAGAACAACCAGTTCATTAATGGTTGTAATGATGTATTTAACTCATCATTTTTAGTATCCATTAACTGACGGAACAAACCAGGTATAAGGTTAGAAGTAACCGAAATAACACCGTGCGCTTTATGTGTGTGGCGCGCATCATGACTTTCGTCATCGTTACCCGACCAACATGCAATACCTTGTTGTTCATAATGGGCAATACGTTCATTACCGCCACACTCTTTTACACCAATAAAATATTCATGTTTAGCGAGTGGCTCAATAATATCAGGTGTTAGGTCTTGACCTGTTCGCCCTGCTACGTTGTAAATAAAGGCAGGTCCAATATCAAGTACGCGCTTAAAGTGCTCTTTAACACCCGCAATTGACGTACGTCCGTAATACGGATTAATTTGCAGTGCTGCATCCATACCGCTGGCAAAGCCATATTTAGTTGCTTTAATCGCTTCACGGGTGTTGTTACTACCGGTATTACCAACAATAACCAGTTTGTCACCATACTTGTTTGCACTGTGCGCTATAAGCATTAAATGCTCTTCCCAGTTCATTAACTGGCCTTCGCCTGTTGTGCCACCAACTACAATGCCGTCAACGCCTGCTGCAATTTGTATTTCTACGAGTTCATCGTACTTTGCTAGGTCTATTTCACCGTTTGCTAAGTATGGCGTTTTAATAGCTGTAATAAGGCTTGCTTGTTTAATTTGGTCTAGGGTGCGCATAAAAAATCATTATTTATAAAACTTGCGCTATTTGTAACATAATTGCCGGTACTTTTGGAGGTGTAAACCCACATTTAATTATAAAATCTCTTGTGTTATTAAGTTTGGTAATACAAAATGAACAACTGTATATATGAACAGTACTTTATTTTTAACGATACCAGAGGCTTTATGCGTTTATCTGATTACTTAGCAACTCATTTTTATAACACCGATGAACTGTGCCAAGCATTAAATATAGATGCAGATACACTTTTAGCTTGGCAAGAGCGAAGCGTTTTCCCAAAACCAAGTTACTGTATTAAAAGTCAACTTAGCTGCAGCTCATATTCAGGTTTGTATGAATGCGAAGAGTATGACGACTATTACCCGCGCGGCTGTGTTAATTGGGGTCAAGGTCTTTTAAAACAAAAAATAGAATCATCAAGCCATGCTTTTAATTATTTTGCACAGCAATATACTGCAAGCCTAACTAAACTCGCTCAGCAAGGATTTACGTTTAGCGAAGAGCTATTTGGCTGCGAAATAGACGAGCACTTGCAGCAAATTTGGCAACAGTTTTTATGCAGTAAGTACGGCGTGCTTACTCAAAATGGATTAATAGACGAAATAGTCTCGGTAGATATTGGCAGGCTATTAGTTGACGACATTACAGAACTGCGCAGTAAAACGAGCTTAAACCAAGAAGAAAGAGCGCTACTGCACCCCGCCATGAAGCTTTTAAACAAAGCATTAGGGCATGGCGCCGATCATGAAAAACAACACACATTACGCACCCGCTATATAGATGCACTTATTTTAAAATACGACTTATCTATAAAATAGCTTTGCAATAGTTTGATTATTTATTATTTTAGGATTATTTTACGAAAAACAAGATCTGTTAACTTAATTGTTACGTAAAACATGATTTAAAGGCACTGACTCAATGACAATCAAAACAAAAATAAGTGTAATTTCTGCTGTAATCACTATCCTGTCTTTTAATACGCTAGCTAAAGCTAACCACGAAATAGCAAATGACGACATAATAAAAATGCAGCGTGCAGCACTTGCTAAAAACACTGCGAATAAAGGCTTTGGCCCACAATCTCCACGCAATATTGATAATTATAAAGGCGAAAACACCGTAGTTTTCTCTCATGCCCCAACTTCATCAAATATGAACTTATGTAATATACACTTTCATAAAAATGCTGAACATGCCGGTGGCGAGTTTAGTAAATATGCCGGAAATGGTAATGGAAAAGGCTTTAAAAGTGGCTACTTATATTCAGGCTCTTTAACTAAAAGTGAAAGTAAACCAGCAAAAATTGAAATTTGTCCGAGCGATCACGGCGCGCTTTTAGTTGGCGATACCATTGAGGTTCATAACGTTCATACGTCAGCAATTGTAAAACCAGGCCCTACCTTGGGTAGCTGTTTAAGTGATTCGATTAAAAATCCGCAACTACGTGTTGAAGCCCAAGTATATGTATTAGTAAACGATGCTAACGCACTTGATTTTGCTGAAATAAGCACCGTGTCATCTGTTAATGGTTACTATCAAGCTATTGCTACACCTACAAATACGGGTAAACCGGTTGTTTATAGCGGTTCAACTACTGGTCCTAGTTACAACGAGACAGGCTCTCCTTTTCAAGTAACATGGTCAGTTAAACCAAAAGTAGCAAAGGTTGATATAAACAGTGTTGGCAAATGGTGTGAAAGTAACACCTTTAATGAAGATCATGCTCACGGCGTACGAAATCTCGTAATAAATCCTGCACTACTCTCTAAAATCAATAATTAAAATTTAGCCAAATAAAAAACAACCCGCTAATTAGTGGGTTGTTTTATTATGACCGTTAAAATGTGTATTACGCTTAATGGGATAAAAATGTCACATTAAATGTATTTAAATCTTCATATGTAATACATGTTTGCTCATTGGTATTAAGCTCAACAACACCACAGTAAGAACCAGTTATAAACACTTGCCCTGCTTTTAAATTAATTCCCTTTGCTGATAAGTAATTAACCGCCCAATAAAGTGGAAGCTGCGCAAGCTCTGCAGGATGCACACCCGCCAGGTTTAACTCCAACTCAGTTTGCTTAACGTTAATATTTACAGTACTTGCGTTATACGCTTTGGCTTTATCTATTTGTGGGCCTAAATACACGCCTTGATTAGATAGGCCATCGGCCAGCTTTTCAATGTGAGTGCTTGGAGTGTCTTCATCAAACCTTTTTTGGATAAGCTCAAGTGCCAAGTGGGCGCTAGCAAATGCAGTATCCACGTCTTCATTTGTATAGGTATTATTACTTGGTAAATCGCTTTGTAAAATAAATGCAATTTCTGGTTCAATAAGCGCTTTATTTTTTGTTGTATACAGTGGGCAATTTTCAGCTTGTTTTATAGGTGCATGTAAAAGAGGCGCTAATATAATTGAGCCATTATCTAAAGGCAGCATACACTTCCAGCCATATACTGTTTGATCATTTAAGTAAATCATCAACTTTTGTACTTCTATTGCATCGTCAGTCGAGTCTAGTACTAACTCTTTAGGAAAGTTTGAACGTGCTGGGTTTTCATCTCTTTGTGCTAATAAGTGAGTAGCAATTAGTTTTAGCTGTATTGAGTTGTTCA
>NZ_PJAV01000178.1:0-72047 GCF_002836695.1 Pseudoalteromonas sp. 78C3 | reverse complement strand
TAAAATCAACGAAATAATACCAATCTGCTTATATATGGGGTCTATTTAACGTTAAGAAAATTACGCTAGAACTAGGCAAAAATTTTTGTATCTAGTTGTTCTAAATAAAAAAATTTTAACGACGTTATAGTGCAATTTAATTCGTTAAATTGCTCAAAGATTTATGTAGGTTGGCTTAAGATAATAAATAACAAATTTTAGGCACAAAAAAAGCACCCTAAGGTGCTTTTTTTAACTAAACAGCAATAATTACTTCTTGCTGGCAAGTGCACCGAAGCGCTTGTTGAAGCGATCAACACGTCCGCCAGTGTCTAAAACTTTTTGCTTACCAGTGTAAAACGGGTGACACGCAGAACATACGTCTAAGTGAATGTCTTTACAAAGAGTTGAGCTAGTTTCGAATTTATTTCCACATGAACATGTTGCAGAAATTACTTCGTACTTAGGGTGAATACCTTCTTTCATAGGAACCTCTAGTTAAGGCCGCATCGCTCTCCAAACCCGGAGTTTGGCACCATACGTCGTTAAAACAAATTTGTTGGTGGCGGATTTTATCCAACAACCTCCCCCCACACAAGTATTTATTTATATTTTTGCCAAAAAAGTGAACAATCTCTTTCTCAAGCACTATTGCTAGTAGGTTTTTAGCGTTATTTTTAGTACATTACAGCATTAATTTTACGGGTTGAGTTGTTATGAGTTTTGTTGAAGTTGCTATTAAAGTCCCGCTTCCACGCACCTTTGATTATAAAATAGAAGAACAGCTCAGTGGCTTATCAATTCCCTTACTACCTGGCATGCGAGTTTTGGTACCTTTTGGTAATCAAAAAAAAGTAGCGGTTGTTTTGGGTATTAAAAGCAGTACCGACGTCCCTTTAAATAAAATTAAAAATATTATAGAGGTAATAGACGACGCCCCTATTTTAAGTGCCCAGCATTTAGAACTCCTTAGCTTTACTGCCCGCTATTATTGCTATCCATTAGGCGAAACTATTCATATAGCGCTACCTGGTGCACTTCGCCAAGGTGAATCGCCTGATAAAACCAGTATTAATATGGTTGCCCTGACAGAAAAAGGTGCAAAAGTACCGTCATTAAAAGCTAAAACACAGCTCAACCTATTAAAGCAGTTATCGCAATCAGGTAAGTCATCATTAACTGAGTTAAAAGCACTGGGCTTTAGTAAAAAAACAATAGATAGCTTAATAGATAAAGAACTCATAACACAAACTATTGAGCACGATAACCAATGGCAAAGTGTTGCTCCAACCGTCGGTAGTAAACCAGTACTTAATAAAGAACAAGCGGTTGCTTGCACAGCTATAAATCAAAGTACTGGCTTTAGCAGCTTCTTATTAGAAGGCGTAACGGGCAGCGGTAAAACCGAAGTGTATTTACAGTGCCTAGAAGAAGTACTCAAACGTGGCGAGCAAGCCCTCGTACTCGTGCCCGAAATCGGCCTAACACCACAAACCGTAAACCGTTTTCGCCGCCGCTTTCCTGATACACCCATTATGCTTTGGCACTCAGCACTTACCGACAACGAACGTTTACAAACATGGCGTTTTTGCGAAAAAGGCAGTTGCGCGATAGTTATTGGCACGCGTTCGAGTATTTTTCTGCCATTTTTAAAACTCGGTATGATTGTTGTTGATGAAGAACACGATTCATCATTTAAACAACAAGATACCCTTCGTTACCATGCTCGTGATTTAGCCGCTTACAGAGCTTTTCAGCATAAAATTCCGCTTATATTAGGCAGCGCCACACCCGCGCTTGAAACACTTCACAAAGCAATTAATAACAAATACCAGCTATTAAGTTTAACCGAGCGCGCGCAAACAGCGACTGACAATCAGTTTAAGTTACTCGATATGAAAGGTCAGCCCGACCAAGCAGGTATTGCACATGCAAGTCTTGCTACTATGCGTCAGCACTTAAATCGCGGTAAACAGGTTATGGTATTCTTAAATCGCCGAGGTTTCTCACCCACCCTTATTTGCCATGAGTGCGGTTGGTTGAGCGAGTGTAAACGATGCAGTACCAGCGCTACATTTCATAAAGCGATTGGGCAAATGATCTGTCATCACTGTGGCGACCAGTACCCTGTCCCTCACCAATGCCCTGACTGTGGAAGTACGCAAATATTTCCTAACGGTAAAGGCACAGAGCAAATTGAAGAGTTTTTATCGACCGAATTCCCTGATACACCTGTTACTCGTATAGACCGCGATTCAACTCGCCGTAAAGGTAGCCTTGAAAAAGCACTTGATGAAATAAACCTAGGCGGCGCACGCATTTTAGTGGGCACACAAATGCTTGCCAAAGGCCATCACTTTGCAGATGTAAGCCTTGTTATAATTTTAGATGTAGATAGCGGCTTATACTCATGCGACTTTAGAGCGACAGAGCATTTAGCGCAATTAGTCACCCAAGTAGCGGGGCGTGCTGGACGTTCAGGTGAGCCTGGTCAAGTGTTATTACAAACACACTTTCCAGAACACCCTCTTTTGCAAGACTTAGTTAATAATGGTTACCAAGACTTTGCCCGCTTTGCTCTTAGTGAGCGCGATGATGCTGACTTACCGCCCATTACAAATATGGCCATTGTGCGTGCACAAGGACATAGTATTAAACTAGTCGTCGATTTTTTGACGGATTTGGTTCCTGTGAATGGGGTATCTGGTATACAATTGCTCGGTCCGATCCCTGCCCCACTTGAAAGAGTCGCAGGTATGTATCGTTTTCAATTGCATATTCAAGCGCAAGATCGTCGCATATTACATCAGTACCTTGCGCAAATGGTTGATTATTTAAGTACCAGTAAACTTGCACAAAAAGTACGCTGGAGCTTAGACGTAGACCCTATAGACATGATTTAGGTTAAGGCCAAAATAACACCATGGCACAGCACGATTATATTAATAAAAAGCCTGCAGGCAGAAACAGTAAAAAAAACGCACCCGCTAAAAAACCATTTCCTATTCTTTTAGCCGTTATAGCCATCTTACTTGTAGGTGGTTTTGCCTACACACTATGGTTTATAAAAAGTAATGCCGATCCAAAGCTTGTCGAAAAACAAGCTAACCCAACTGCACCCGCAAAAGTAGAAGTTGTTATTCCACGTACACCGGAATTTATTAAAGAAATTAGAAACCACGAGATTCAAGTTGAAGTAAAAGAACTTGAGCAAAAAGGTCCTTATGTTATGCAATGCGGTTCGTTCAGAACTCATGCACAAGCTGAATCATTAAAAGCTAAAATCGCATTTGCAGGGCTCATTTCTGAGATCAAACAGGCTGAAGGCAGCAATGGCACTTGGTATAAAGTACGTTTAGGCCCTTATAAAACCAAACGCCAAGCCGAAAGCGATAAAAACAAACTTAAACGTGTAAAAATAGTCGGCTGCGGAATTTGGGGCTGGACTTGAAAATAAACCATTCACCCATATAACCTCATCATAATCGTTTTTTACGAGTTGCCTCTGCAGCTCGATGATGAGGAATAACATGACTACTATCGTAAGTGTTCGCCGCGGCGACAAAGTTGTAATTGGCGGCGATGGCCAAGTTTCACTTGGTAACACCGTAATGAAGGGCAACGCCCGCAAAGTTCGACGTCTTTATAATGGCAAAGTAATCGCTGGTTTTGCCGGCGGTACTGCTGATGCCTTCACTCTTTTCGAACGTTTTGAAAGCAAATTAGAAATGCACCAAGGTAACCTAACTAAAGCCGCAGTAGAAATGGCTAAAGATTGGCGAAGTGACCGTGCACTTCGAAAACTCGAAGCGCTGCTCGCTGTAGCAGACGAAACAGCCTCTTTAATTATTACCGGTAATGGCGATGTAGTTCAGCCAGAAAACGATTTAATTGCAATTGGTAGTGGTGGTAACTTTGCGCAATCAGCTGCAACCGCCCTTTTAGAAAATACAGATTTAAGCGCTCGTGAAATAGTAGAGAAAAGCTTAACTATTGCAGGCAACATCTGCGTATTTACTAATAACTTCCAAACAATCGAAGAATTATAATAGGAACTATTATGTCTGATATGACCCCAAGAGAAATTGTTCACGAGCTAGATCAGCACATTATAGGTCAGGCTAAAGCTAAAAAAGCAGTCGCTATTGCGCTTCGTAATCGCTGGCGCCGCATGCAATTAAATGAAGATTTACGCAGTGAAGTAACCCCAAAAAATATATTAATGATTGGTCCAACAGGCGTAGGTAAAACAGAAATTGCCCGCCGTTTAGCAAAACTTGCTAACGCACCATTCATTAAAGTAGAAGCGACTAAATTTACTGAAGTTGGTTATGTTGGTAAAGAAGTAGATACGATCATACGTGACCTCGTTGATGTTTCAATTAAAATGACTCGCGAACAGCAAACTAAAAAGTTTAAACATCGCGCCGAAGAAGCAGCAGAAGAGCGTATTTTAGATGCACTTTTACCACCGGTTAAAGATCAATATGGCGAAAGCCAACGCGACGATACTTCATCTACTCGCCAAACATTTCGTAAAAAATTACGTGAAGGTCAATTAGATGATAAAGAAATCGAGATTGAATTAGCGCAAGCTCAATCAAACGTAGAAATTATGGCGCCTCCTGGTATGGAAGATATGACCAACCAGTTACAAAGCATGTTTCAAAACATGGGCGGCGATAAACGCACTAAACGTAAGTTAAAAATTAAAGAGGCCTTCAAACTATTAACGGAAGAAGAAGCCGCTAAATTAGTAAACCCTGAAGAGCTAAAAGAACAAGCTATTTTTGCAGTAGAGCAAAACGGTATTGTGTTTATAGATGAAATAGACAAAATTTGTAAACGTGGTGATTCTTCAGGCCCTGATGTGAGCCGAGAAGGTGTTCAGCGCGACTTACTACCGCTAATTGAAGGCTCCACTGTAAATACTAAGCACGGAATGGTTAAAACTGACCATATGCTGTTTATTGCCTCTGGTGCGTTTCAGATGGCAAAGCCATCAGATATGATCCCAGAGCTACAGGGCCGCTTACCGATTCGAGTAGAACTTGAAGCACTTACTGCAGATGACTTTAAACGCATCCTTACAGAGCCTCATGCATCGCTTACCGAGCAACAACGAGAGCTGCTTAAAACTGAGCAGGTATCGATTGAGTTTAGCGACGATGCAATTGAGCGTATTGCCAAAGCAGCTTGGCAAGTTAACGAGAAAACCGAAAACATCGGTGCTCGTCGTCTACACACTGTAATGGAAAGATTGATGGAAGAAATTTCATACGACGCTTCTGAAAAAGCAGGCTCGTCATTAGTAATCGACGCCGCTTATGTTGAAAAACACTTAGGTGCACTTGTTGAAGATGAAGACTTAAGCCGCTTTATTCTATAAAACGAATATAAACGTTATACTAAAAGCCTCCAGATTGGGGGCTTTTTAATGGGATATATTAAATGAAACACGTAACAAAAGTGCATTACCACAGTGTAAGTAAAAATCTAGATGTTTACTTTGATGATGACAGTAAAGCTGTATTTAGCTGTGAGTTTTTACGTGTACACTCCCCTTCAGCTGAAGTGCAGGGCCATGGCTCTGGCCCAATGAAGCTAGTACTTAATAAGCAAGCTGTAGGAATAAAAAGTATTGTACCTGTTGGGCATTACGCACTTCGTTTAGATTTTGACGATGGCCATAACAGCGGACTATTTAGCTGGCGCTACTTTGAAAAACTACAACAGCAACAAGATACATTGTGGAGTGAATATTTAGCGCGGGTAACTGAACACGAAAAAAGTAAAGATAGCGTGCCTATAAAATTTGTTCCTTAAACTTTATAGGCCCGTTCTATTAAGCGTTATTAAACCTTAAATTTATCAATTGCAGTGAACAGAACGCGAGCCTGCTCAGAGACCTCTTCACTTGTTTGCGCATTGTTAGCAGCATGTTCAGTTGCGTCTTGTGCAATATCGCGAATTCTTACTACATTTTTATTAACCTCTGATGCCACTTGGCTTTGCTCATCAATAGCAACTGCTATTTGAGAGCTCATTTCCATTATTGTTTGTACATCTTCAGTAATTGCGCCTAATAGCTCACCTGCTTTAATTGCTTGCGAGGCACTTTCATCACCTTGAGAGCGACATTTGTGCATAATACTCACCACTTCTTGAGTACGCTGCTGTAAGGTACTTATAATACCTTCAATCTCACTTGTAGACTCTTGAGTACGCTTTGCTAATGAACGAACCTCATCTGCAACAACAGCAAAACCACGACCATACTCACCAGCACGGGCCGCTTCTATTGCCGCATTAAGTGCAAGTAAATTTGTTTGATCTGCAATCCCTCGAATTACATCAAGCACTGAACCAATTGTTTCACCATCTTTTTCAAGTTGCGACACTACATTTGATGCATTCCCCAGCGAATCAGATAGGGCCCTAATGTGCTTAACGGTAGAATCTACTTCACTACGCCCTTGTTGTGCACTTAAATTTGTTGACTCTGCTTTTTTCGCAGCCGCTTCAGTATTATGTGAAATATCCTGAATCGTCGCCTGCATTTCGGTGGCTGCCGTTGCAACCATGTCGGCTTCATGTAGTTGCTCTTGCATACCAGAGCTTGTTGCTGCGGTACTTTGTGATAAATGCTCTGTTGCTACATTAAGCGTGTTTAAAGCACCATTAACTTCGTTAATTAAGTTCTTAAAATCGCCTATTAAGCTATTAAAGTCGACCGTCATGGTGGTAATTTCGTCTTTACCAGTTTGCTCTATCATCACGCTCAAATCATTATTACGACGAATATCGTTAATGGTGTGATAAACCCGCTCAATAGGTACAATAATGGAGTGGCTTGTAAAATAAACGAGCGCTAATACAATCACACCTGCAATCACAAATACCAAAATAGCTAAAAATTGAGCCTGCTCTACACTTTGCTCTACTTGTAACTTAGTGTCTTTAACGATTTTAGAAACAATGGCGTCGCTTTTATCTACACTGTCACGCATTACTCCAAGTGCGCCTGACTCAAGATCTAGCCCTAGCTTAGTTTGCGCCTGCACAAGTGTTTGAAATTCGCTTTGGTATATATCAATCAAAGGATTAATTTGTGCTTTATAGTCGCTTGGCAGCTGTGCTGCAGCTATCTGCTGCTTAAATGTATTAATTCCCTCATTAAAACGCCCTAGGTACTTAATATCAAATCTCAGCATGAAATCTTTTTCTGAGCGTCTTAGTTGCAGCATTGACGACAGCAGTTGGTAATTTTGCTGCTCTTTTAATAGTTGCTCAACTTCATGAACCGAGCTTCTAAGCTTGCCATATAACCCGTCGGTCGGGGTTAAACCAATCTCTTTTTGAAGCTTAACAACAGTATCAAAATCATTATTATAGCTATTTATTAGTTGCTCAAAGCGCTGGACCTGCTCCTGTGCAATACCTTGGTTAGCCATTAACTGTTGTAACTTTTTTACTATATCACTTAACTGCTCAAAATCCGTTTCAAATGCAGTTAACGCGTCTTCTTGTTTATAAAACAAAAAGTTTTTTTCATGTTTACGCAATGCTAATGCATGTACGTTGAGCTCTTCTGCTAATTGAATAGTCTTGTTTAAGCTCAAGGTTGTACGTGATTCAAAAATAATCACGCATAAAAGGACCACCATTGCTAAACCAACAACGACTGCGTTTAGTTGTAAACGTCGTTTAATTGTTAAGTTTTGTAAAAAATTCATCGCTAACGCCTTTTTTAAATATGCATTTGTATTATAGCTAATAGATCAAAAGCGACTAATTAATTTAACTTTTTATTATTGGTAATTCTAAACAGTTTAAATGTGATGGCTATAAGGCGACACTATCCCACAAACCTTTATGTAACGATTGTGTGTTATTCCATTGTTGTTTAACCAACCAATCAATTAAAGGCGCGGGATCGCTGGGGTAATTTATTTGCTTGTTTTGCGGCGCGCTATTCCAATCATCAAGGGCTTGTGGGTTTAAATAGTTCATAACATGCGCCATGCCCATGGCAAATAAAGTTTGTGCATTTGCTGCTTGCTCAAACTGACCATCTAAAGGCTTTAATAGTAACTTTTTACCTAACTTAAGCGCTTCACTGGCAAGCTCAAATCCCGCGTTACCAATAACACCACTTGTGTTTGCTAAGTCGTTTAAAAAGCCAGAACGTGAAGGGGCTCGTAAATGTATATGTCCAAAAGACTGATTGCTGGCATTTGGGTGATAGCAATAAAATTCTTTTTCGGGAAAGTCTTTTAAATAATCAACAACGCTATCTAAGTTTTCGAAAGGTAAATATACCAATACCTTGTTCATTACTGCTACAGGGTTGTCGTGATTATGATGAGCAATAAAAGGCGGTATTATATTATTTGCAAATGGTTGCCAGTGCACGCCTAAGTAGGTAGTCGCTGGTGCATAATGCTTGATAAGTGATTTTCTCAGGACGCCACGACCAAACATAGGTACGTTATCTGACAAAAATGCTGCTTGGTGACTAATGCCAATAACGGGTATACCTGCCCGTTTTGCAGCCCATGCTGTGACTGGCTCAAAGTCATTAAGTACAAAATCGTACTGTTTTATCTCAAGCGATTTTATATCACTCACCAACTTACAAATTCGCATGTTTTTAAGTGTTTTTAAATTTTTAACTTGCCCATTTTCAGTGCTAAACGATAAACCACGATACGCTTTATAATCTGAGAATTCGTGCATATCAAAGTAATCTTTATTTGCGCGCCCTGAAAACACATAATCAACATCAATACCGAGCTTATTAAAGCAGCTTGCCATAACCCGAGCGCGCGTTATATGACCATTACCGGTACCTTGTACTCCATACAATATTTTCATGCAGGCACCACAAGTGCTAACGCAAATAAACCACAAAAACTACCAATCGTTGCGCCTATTATAATATCAGCAGGAAAGTGCACACCCAATACCACACGAGACATAGCAACGCCGGTAGCCCAACTAAATAGTAGTAACGCATATTCTGGAAAAAAATGGCTTAATATAATTGCCACTAAAAAGGCAGCTGCACTGTGACCCGATGGTAAACTAAATTTATCGCTTGGTACTATATAGGCATTTGTTACTAAGCAGTCGCATGGACGGATCCGAGCAAATCTATTTTTAGCTAGTAGGTAAATAGGTCTTTCTATAGCAAAACCAATTAATATAGTAACAGGCAATAATTGATGCTGTTCATTATTACTAAGCCACCACACTGCTAAGCATATTAATATATAAAGCTCACCATCACCGCTTTTAGACAAACCAAAGGCCATTGTTTTAAACCACCTCGGTGAATTGCAATTAAACAAAGTTAAAAATAATTGCTCATCTATCTGAGTTACCTTTTTAAGCATATTATTATTCATCACCATCCCTCATTGCATAACATATGAACACCGATTTAGCTTATGTGTTGTAAATAACAATTGAGTGACGCTTTTAATACACTATTATTGCGATTAATGATTTAGCGCTTGTTTTGCCTAAATTTACTGCGATTAAGTCGTTGTTATTGCTTATAAGGAGGGTATACTGAGATATAAATTAATGTACCTTTTGAGGATAAAATAATGGATTACAGCACTTCTGATTTATGCGACCACTTTGCTGACGTGGTTGACGTGCTAGAGCCAATGTTCATCAACTTTGGTGGTCGACACAGCTTTGGTGGCCGCATTAAAACGGTTAAATGTTTTGAAAATAATGAACTGATCCGCGAATTACTTTCTCAAGACGGTACAGACTTAGTGCTTCTTATTGACGGTGGTGGCTCAACTCGCCGTGCACTTATTGATATTGAATTGGCCGAACTTGCACTTGAAAATAACTGGAATGGTATTGTTGTTTACGGCGCAGTACGCCACGTTGATGAGCTTGAAGAACTTGATTTAGGCATTCAAGCAATTGCTTCTATCCCTGTTGCAGCTGACAGTGAAGGTGCTGGCGAGGATGCTATAGGCGTTAACTTTGCCGGTGTATCATTTTTTGATGATGACTTTATTTATGCCGATAGTACTGGCATTGTTTTATCTGCAGAAGAATTAGAATTGGAAGTTGTAGAAGTATAACGTGACCTCCCATTTAAAAGTATATGATGAAAGCGCGGTTAGAGCACTTTGCTCTAACCGCGTAAATGAAAAAAAAGCATGGCAATCAATGGCCTTGCTAGACACTCAAGTAAACCTGCAACAAGCACTTATTGACGCAGCTCAATTTGGCATTCGCTACGTACTTCTTGGTATTTGCGAAGATATTGGCCCAAAAGCCAATTTAGGAAATGGCGGTGCAAACGAAGCATGGCCTGCTTTTTTAAAACGTTTTTTAAACCAACCTCATAATCAATTTATTGCCACTCAAAAAGTACTTTTATTGGGTGAAGTAAATACTGATGATTTAATGGCGCAAAGCAACCAACTTAATAATCAGCAAGCCCAGCAGTTAACTCAATTACGAGATTTATGCCAACAACTTGATGAACGCGTAGAGTCAGTATTAAGCCTTATTTTTAAAGCAGGGCTTGAGCCAATCGTCATTGGCGGAGGTCACAATAATTGCTTAGGTATTATTCGCGCGCTAAGTAAGTCAAAAAACACGCCTGTTAATACTATCAATTTTGACCCTCATGCCGATTTTAGAGAATGTGAAGGTCGCCATAGTGGTAATGGCTTTCGCTACGCGTATAACGAGCAACATCTAAGTAATTACCATGTTATTGGCTTACATGAATTAAAAAACAATCAAGCAATTATAGATGCAATGAGTGAAGCTAACTTTAAATTTGATAGCTATCAATCTATACAAGTTAAGCGAAAAATTACACTAACGCAGGCAAT
The DNA here is from genome assembly GCF_002836695.1 of Pseudoalteromonas sp. 78C3. NCBI lineage: Bacteria > Pseudomonadati > Pseudomonadota > Gammaproteobacteria > Alteromonadales > Pseudoalteromonadaceae > Pseudoalteromonas > Pseudoalteromonas sp. 78C3. The sequence continues at coordinate 61,191 of NZ_PJAV01000178.1, read as the reverse complement.
TGAAAGTGCACTAAGTAATTTTAATGATTTACCGCTGGGTGTTGAAGTTGATTTAGATAGTATTACTTATATGCCAGTTAGTGCGTATACATATTGCGGATTTAGTGTGAGTGACACTGAGCACTTTGTGCATTTAGCTGCAAGCCATCGCTACTCTAAGTACTTACACTTATGTGAAGCAGCGCCTAGCCAGCACCCTAACGGAGTTGAGGCCGGATCTGCCCATGTAGGGCAAGTGATTAGTGCACTTGTAAATAGCTACCTACAAGCCAAAGAAAACACTTAACGTTGTTGAACCGATCGCCACTCTTTTAGCCAGCTCATTAAACCGATACTACTTAGCGGATGACCAAAGTAATAACCTTGTGCAGCATAACCTTTTAAGCTTTTTACAAACTTAAGTTGTTCAAGTGTTTCTACTCCTTCAAAAATTACTTTTGTTTTTTGTTGGCTATGCATATCAACCATTCCACCAACTAAACTGCGTATATTGTTTTGATTACTAAAGTCAGCGGTAAGTGAAGGTGAAACCTTAATATACTCAACCGCTAAACTTGGTAACTTAGAAAGTAGTACTGGATTATCACCAAGTCCATCCACACATACTTTTAAGCCTATGTTATTAAGTCTTGCGATCATGCCTCGGCCTTTGTCATCTAAACCAGCAAAAATATGTAAAGGGCATTCAACAATTAAGTCTCCCGCCTCTAAGTGATGTTCATTTATAACAACATCAACAAATTCAACAAACTCTTCATTTAGCATTTCAGGGCCAAATACGTTAATGCTAAGCGGTATAGAAATACCTTCTACTCTAAGCGCCATTGCAAGCTCAGCGGCTCTCTCCATTACAAATTTAGCAAGCGGGTAACCAAGCCCTGCTATTCTTATGTCGTCAATAAAACGATTAGCAGATAAAATTCCTTGCTTAGGGTGCTGCCAACGCAGTAGTAATTCTAAAAACTCAATTTGACCGTTTTCGTTACAAATTATAGGTTGAAAATAGAGTTCTAATTCGCTCGAAAAATCAATATTTGCCAATTCTTTTAGTCGCGCTTGTTGCTCTCGCAGTTCAATCATCATTTGTTGATGATAAGGCACAACCTTGCGATTTGGATGGCTATCGAGTGCTAGGTATGCGTACGATATTAAATTATCAAAGTTATTGTCTTGCTCATTACAATCAACATAGCTCGCCCTCGCTTTTACCTCTACAGTGCAGTTAGCAACATTAAATGGCTTAAGCGTTGCACCCAGTATTTGTTCAATAACCAACTCATGCAAATGTTTTTGATTCGCAAAACTACAAATAAATGCAAAATTAAGGCCCCCTAAGTGGGCTAGCTTTTCTTGCCCAACTAAAGTCACTATTTCGTCACTTGAAAGCAGTTCTTTTATTCGATTAGCCGATTGTGCTAAAAGTATATCGCCAAAGTCACGTCCAATGTGCTGGTTAACTTGTTCAAATCCTTCAAGACGAATAACGATTAACGCTGCACTTACTTGCTTATTGTCGCACCATGCATAGTAACCTTGACGTAACTGTTTTCTATCTGCAAAAACCGAAAGCGGAGACTCTTCAATAAATGCATCACCTGTAGGTTCTGGCTCTATCACTACTTCTATTTCAGCGCTTTCATCATTTAAAAAACCAACAATAGCTAATAATAATATCGCTAACACAACCCAAAATAACGGAACTTCCAATAATAAATGAGCTGAAAATAGAACAACAAATAAAAGACCAGCCATTGAGCTGGTAATAATCATGCTCCAATTATTTCGCTCGAAGGCTTGCCATAAATGAAAACAAAATCCAAAGGCAAGTAAAATGGCAAGCCAAGCTGCGCCCGTACTCAAAATAGCCAAACCAACAGCTGCTGTGCATAAATAGCTAAATTTAATACTGGCATTTTTAACGGCAAATAAAGTGGCAATCATCGCCATCAATAGTGCACCACTAAAAAAAATTGGGAAATTACTGTCGGTTAGTATGTTCAAATTAACGGCATCCGTATTCGCTAAAAAAGTTTAAACCAGGTTATATGTGGGTAAAAATAATACAAATTAGTTAATTCTACCCAAAATCCATAAATTTAACAGTTTATTTACGCCAAATTGGTAACTTAATTGTGATGGATGACTTATTTGCCAATGCGCAATATCAGCTCTTGCACCAACCTTTAAAATACCACGGTCGTCTAACCCTAGTGCTTTAGCAGCATTGCGAGTAACACCTGCCAATGCTTGCTCGGGTGTTAATCTAAACAATGTGCATGCCATATTCATCATCAAGTGCACTGAGCACAGCGGTGAAGTGCCAGGATTAAAATCACTCGCAATAGCTATAGGTACTTTATATTGATTAAGTAACTCAATAGGTGGGAATTTAGTTTCTCTTAAAAAATAAAATGCACCGGGCAATAACACCGCGACCGTCCCAGCGTTTGCCATGGCTTTTACACCCTCTTCATCGAGATGCTCAATATGATCTGCCGAAAGGCCATTGAACTGCGCCACCAGCTCAGCACCATGTTGATTAGATAACTGCTCAGCATGGCATTTTACTGGGAGGTTATGCTTTTTAGCCGCCTCAAAAACACGTTTGGTTTGCGAATAACTAAAGCCTACATTTTCACAAAATACATCGACTGCATCAGCAAGATTATTAGCCACTACCTGATCAAGCATGTCAGTACATACCAAATCAATATATTCATCAGCACGGCCTTTGTATTCAGGCGGTAGAGCATGCGCCCCTAAAAAAGTAGTTTTAATATCAATAGGATGATGCTCACCTAATAAACGAGCTACTTCTAATATTTTTATCTCGTTTTCAGTATCTAGCCCATAGCCTGACTTTATTTCAACAGTGGTTACACCTTCTTTTAACAACGTATTTAAGCGATCTTTTGCATCAACAAATAATTGCTCACAGTCGGCTGCTCTCGTCGCTTTAACCGTACTTGCTATGCCACCGCCTTGTGCCGCAATTTGCTCATAACTTACACCCTGCAAGCGCTGCTCAAACTCTTGCGACCTTGAACCTGCAAACACTAGATGCGTATGACAATCTATTAAGCCCGGCGTTAACCACTGCCCTTTTATACTCAATGTCGGCGTTGCAAACACATCAAAACTGGGCAACGTTGCTTGCTCTCCAATCCACGCAATTTTACCATTTTTAATAGCTATAGCAGCATTTTCGATTGCGCCATAAGGGGCATTTATATTGCTATCCATAGTGGCAATATTGGCATCAGTTAAAAGTAAGTCGATTTCTTCTAACTCATAATTTTTTGTTGTGCTTTGCATTTTACAGCCCTTTTTACGCCGAGAGTGATGAAAATATAGTCTAACAACCCACCTTGTATATACAAGGCAATTGTGTCATCTTATTTATATAGTTTATTTTTAATGTAACCATAAATTTAATGACGACACCTAAATTTGCGCAAATAAAACAATTCATTGTTGATAAAATTCGCAGCGGTACGTGGCAAGAAAACCAACGTGTTCCCTCTGAAAACGAACTAAGTAGTCAATTTAGTGTCAGCAGAATGACAGCCCGCCGAGCACTAAGCGAGTTAACCGAGGCAGGTATTTTAACCCGCAGCCAAGGGTTAGGTACATTTGTAGCCACATTTAAATCGCAGTCATCGTTACTCGAAATAAAAAACATTGCTGATGAAGTAAAAGAACGTAACGGCAACTACACCTGTAGTGTACTTATACTTGAATCAATAAATGCAGTCGCACCTATTGCCATTGCGCTTGGTGTTGAGATTGACAGTGTTGTATATCGAAGTGTACTCGTTCATAACGAAAACGACAGCCCCTTGCAGCTAGAAGAGCGTTTTGTAAACCCTGCGCTTGCGGCTGGTTACTTACAACAAGACTTTAGCACGCTTACACCTCATGAGTATCTATCTAGTGTTGCACCACTTACCCAAGCGAGGCATACCGTAGAGGCTATTATGCCAAACAGCGAAATGTGCCAATGGTTAAATTTATATAACGAAGAGCCATGCTTACAAGTTATTCGACGCACATGGTCTATTAACGGCATTGTAAGCTTTGCGCGCCTTGTATCACCAGGCAGTAAATATCGCTTAGGTGGACACTTAACATTTAAAAAATAACAAACAATAGCGCTTACTGCGCTTTTTTTATAACAAATCACCTTGTATATACAACAGGAGCAAAACATGAACAACCGACTCGACACAAGTCGCGTAATACGTGCACCTCATGGCGATAAAATAAGTGCTAAAAGCTGGCAAACTGAAGCTGCTAAGCGCATGCTAATGAATAATCTAGACCCTGAAGTTGCAGAACATCCTCATGCACTTGTTGTATATGGTGGTATTGGCCGAGCAGCTCGTGATTGGCCAAGTTATGACAAAATTATAGAAACCCTCGATAGACTCGAAAACGACGAAACTCTGCTTGTACAATCAGGAAAACCCGTTGGTGTATTTAAAACCCACAGTAATGCCCCTCGTGTACTTATTGCCAACTCAAACCTTGTTCCACACTGGGCGAATTGGGAGCACTTTAACGAGCTCGATAAAAAAGGCTTGATGATGTACGGACAAATGACAGCGGGTTCTTGGATTTATATTGGCTCGCAAGGCATTGTACAAGGCACTTACGAGACCTTTATAGCCATGGCAAAGCAACATTTTTCAGGCAGTGCTAAAGGCAAGTGGGTATTAACGGGTGGCCTTGGTGGTATGGGCGGTGCGCAACCACTTGCCGCTACAATGGCAGGGTTTAGTGCGCTAGTTGTTGAATGTGATGAAAGCCGTATCGATTTTCGTATAAAAACAGGTTACGTTGATGTAAAAGCAACGAACCTTGAACACGCACTGCAATTAATAACCGACGCGTGCATAAAAGGTGAAGCCCTATCAGTTGGCTTACTTGGTAACGCTGCCGATGTATTTAGTACACTGGTTAAAACAGGTATTACACCTGATGTAGTCACAGATCAAACATCAGCTCACGATCCATTAAATGGTTACTTACCACAAAACTGGACAATGGAGCACGCAGCAAAAATGCGTGAGCAAGATCCAAAAGCGGTAGTAAAAGCTGCTAAACAATCAATGGCAGTCCAAGTTAGAGCCATGCTGGCGCTGCAAAAAGCGGGTGCCGCCACTACTGATTACGGAAATAATATTCGTCAAATGGCGTTTGATGAAGGTGTTACCAACGCGTTTGATTTTCCTGGATTTGTACCCGCCTATATTCGCCCTTTATTTTGTGAAGGTATTGGACCATTTAGATGGGTAGCATTATCGGGCGATCCAGAAGATATTTATAAAACCGATGCAAAAGTAAAAGAGCTTATTCCTGATGATGCACATTTGCATAACTGGCTTGATATGGCGCGTGAACGCATTCAATTTCAAGGGCTACCTGCACGTATTTGTTGGGTAGGTTTAAAAGATAGAGCACGCCTTGCATTGGCCTTTAACGAAATGGTTAAAAATGGCGAACTTAAAGCCCCTATCGTTATTGGTCGCGATCACCTCGACTCTGGCTCAGTTGCCAGCCCTAACCGCGAAACAGAAAGTATGAAAGATGGCTCTGATGCGGTATCGGATTGGCCATTACTCAATGCACTGCTTAATACAGCAAGTGGCGCTACTTGGGTGTCCCTTCATCATGGCGGCGGTGTAGGTATGGGCTTTAGTCAGCACTCTGGTGTGGTTATTGTTGCCGATGGTACAAATGAAGCTAAAGAGTGTATTGCTCGCGTACTTTGGAACGACCCTGCAACGGGTGTAATGCGCCATGCTGATGCTGGATACGACATAGCAAAGAACTGCGCTAAAGAACAAAATTTAGACCTACCAATGTTAGACAAGGAATAATCATGTTCGAACTTACTCTCACTCCAGGCTCACTTAATTTAAACACGCTAAGAAAAATTAATAATTCACCAGTAAAGTTAAGCCTTGTACAGCATGCTGAATCACAAATAGCTGCCAGCGCACAAACCGTTCAAAACGTTATTAATGAGCACCGCACTGTATACGGGATTAACACCGGCTTTGGGTTATTAGCTAATACCAAAATAGCCGACGACGAACTTGAATTATTACAGCGCTCCATTGTGCTTTCACACGCTGCGGGCATTGGCGAATACATGGATGACAGCACAGTAAGGTTAATGATCACCTTAAAAGTAAACTCGCTTTCGCGCGGCTACTCGGGTATTCGCCTGCAAGTAATCCAATTTTTTATGCAGCTGCTTAGTAGCGAAGTATATCCGTGCGTGCCTAAAAAGGGCTCCGTGGGGGCATCGGGGGATTTAGCCCCTCTTGCGCATATGTGCCTACCTTTATTAGCTGAAGGTCAAATGCGACATAAAGGAAAAATAATTAGTGCAGCACAAGGGTTAAAAATAGCGGGGCTTGAACCTCTTACCCTTGCAGCTAAAGAAGGCTTAGCATTATTAAATGGCACACAAGCGTCAACTGCGTTTGCACTACAAGGCCTATTTAGAAGCGAGAACTTATATGCACAAAGCTGCGTTATCGGCTCGATAAGCATAGAAGCTGCAATGGGCAGTCGCGCGCCATTTGATGCACGTATTCATGATATTCGTGGTCAGCGCGGACAAATAGACACCGCTCAAGTATTTAGAGAGCTACTCGATACGCACTCTCAAATTAGTGATTCCCACGTCAATTGTGAAAAAGTACAAGATCCATACTGCCTTCGCTGCCAACCTCAAGTGCTAGGTGCTTGCCTAACTCAGATACGCCAAGCCGCAGAAGTGTTGCTATGCGAGTCAAACGGTGTAACCGATAATCCGCTAGTTTTTGCCGATGTAGGCGACATCATTTCTGGAGGGAATTTTCATGCAGAACCCGTTGCAATGGCTGCCGATAACCTCGCTATTGCGATTGCCGAAATTGGTGCTTTAGCAGAAAGACGAATTGCATTACTTATTGACTCAAACCTATCTAAGTTACCGCCATTTTTGGTTGAAAACGGCGGGGTAAATTCAGGTTTTATGATTGCTCAAGTAACCGCTGCTGCGCTTGCGTCAGAAAACAAATCATTAGCACATCCGGCTTCGGTCGATAGCTTGCCTACATCTGCAAATCAAGAAGATCATGTATCTATGGCAACCTTTGCAGCAAGGCGCTTAGATGAAATGGCCAATAATACCCAAGGTGTTTTGGCAATAGAATGGTTAGCATCGGTTCAAGGGCTAGAATTTAGAAAGCCGCTTGAACCATCAAATAAAGTGCAAAGCGCTAAAGCGTTATTACGCGAGCATGTGAGTTATTATGATAAAGACCGCTACTTTGCTCCCGATATCGAAGCTGCTAATACATTACTAAGTGAAGGTAAGCTATGCGACTTCATAGAGAGCAGTCCCCTGCCTTCAGCATATTAAATACCATATTGGTAAGTAAAGCCTAGCGCTTCAATAGCTGAGCCAATAACTTTGCGCTCAGCTTTATCATCACTGGTAAAGCGTGGTAACTCGCCACCATGTTCTGCACACTTCACTGCGTAGTATTCAGCTTTTGTCGGGTGCGCAGGATTAACAACATTATAAATATTTTGCCCTACTTGCCAGTGCTCTATCACCGCAAAGATAGCATTAATTACATCTTGTTGGTGCACCATATTTACTACTTGCTCACTTGATGTATTAAGCTCTTTGCCTGCCACAAAACGACCAGGTTCTCTATTAGGCCCTAGTAATCCAGCTAAACGCAGCACTTTCCCGTCTTGCTCAAGTACTTGCTCTTCTGCCTCATAGAGCTTTATTTGGCGCTCGTTTGTGCATGAAATATCGCAACTTTCGCTATATACACCAGGCTCTTGATCGTATACCCCGGTTGACGAGCATAATAAAAAGCCCTTTGCGTTTAACTCCTTTGAAAGCTTAAGCGCTGCGGTGAGTGTTTCAGGATAATTACTTTCACTGTGCCTGCTACGTGGTGGAATAGCACATACCCAATAAGCATTTTGTAAATCAACTTGATGTCTTAATTGCCCATCTTCAAGTGTAAACTGACGCTCAAAGTCAAACTCGTGTATATCTGTTCTATGCGTTCCTTGTACTTGCCAATCAGCTTTTTGCGCACTTACGCATAACGCATGTCCTAACCAACCTGCACCTAATACTACTAATTTATTACTTTTATTTGTCATTTTTGTATAAGCCTTTATTTTAAACGCATAATTAGTTCTTTCTATCTAACTTTATAGAGATTTTAAGTAAGATATGATTAGATATAATTTCATAAATAATAAAAATATGCGTACTCATGCTAAATAATTTATCATTACGGAAGAAAATATTATTATTGATTGGTGGAACAATTACCGTTTTACTAATTATTGCCTCAACATTTTTTGTTAAACACATTGCCAACCTCTCTAGAGAAAACATAGAAAATGAAGCGCAAAGTTATCTACAGACCGAGCAACTTTCAATGCAAAGTTACTTTGCGATGTACGGAAAAATGGTATCAACCTTTGTTAATAACCCACATTTAATCAACTTTTTTGAAAATTGGGATACTCGCGATCAAGCACTTGAAAGCGCCCCTGGCTACAACGAAGTAAACCAAGACTTTGTCCGTTTAAGCTCAAATGACGAAAACATTTTATCGGCCTTTTTTGCCTCAGCAACCACCGGTGAATACTTTAAAGAAAATGAACGTACAAGTCACTACAACGGCCAGCCTTATTACGCCTACAAGCGTGGTTGGTGGCAAGAAGCCATGCAAGTTAACAAACTTTACGTAGGTCCAATCTCTGTTGATTTAACCACAGGCGTAGCATCCGCAGTAGTACAACAACCTGTTTATAACGCACAGCGTAAACTCATTGGTATGGGCGGTGTTGATTTACAACTAAACAAAATTAACGACATGGTCGAAAATATTCGCTTTAACGGCCAAGGTTATGGATTTTTACTCGATGGAAATCAAAAAGTAGTTCACTTTTCAAAAGCCACAGGACACAAACTTTCAATTACAGATGAAGGTGCAAACGGTAAAGAAGGACTCGATGCGCTTGAGCAACAGTTTACAGATACAGCAGGCTTTAAAGAATTAAATACACAAATGCGAAATAACCTTAAAGGCAGCCAAATGGTTACTTTTAAAGGTGAGCAGTTTTATGTGGTTTACCATCGTCTGCAGCTAGAGCAGCCTTATATAGATTGGTATGTAGGTCTACTTATTCCTACTAGCATGATTGAAGAGCCCGTAAATGCCGCAGTAACCGCAACAACAACTGCAGTAGTTATTATCTTAATTATTATATTAGCCATGATTTTATGGGCTACCCATATGATTTCAAAACCCATCACAACACTTACGCACATTATGCGTGATATAGCATCGGGCGAAGGCGACCTTACTCAAAAAATTGATATTAATAGTCAAGATGAAGTGGGACAGCTGGCCAATCATATGAACACTTTTATTGATAAGTTACGCGCCATGATGCTAGAAACCGCAGCGCAAGCAGAACAGCTAAGTAATGCAGCAGCTCAGCTAAGACATGTTTCTGAGCAAACTAATTCTGAAATTCAGCAAGAGAAGCAGCAAGTTGATAGCGTCAGCGCTGCGGTAACTGAAATGGCGACTACTGTGCTTGAAATATCACGTAATGCACAACATACAAATAACGCAGCTGAAGAAGTTCAGGCAATTACAGCTGAAGGTGCAAGCCGTTCTACACAGGCGCAAAAAGTAATGACTGAGCTGGCGTTGCATATTGGCGAAGCATCTAAAGTGGTAGCAGGCCTTGAACAAGAAAGTAATAACATTGGTGCGCTAGTCGACGTAATTAATTCAATTGCCGATCAAACCAACTTACTTGCACTGAATGCGGCTATAGAGGCAGCTCGTGCCGGTGAACACGGTCGAGGCTTTGCCGTTGTTGCTGATGAAGTACGCTCACTAGCAAGTCGCACACAAGAATCAACAGACGATATTCGTAATATGATTTCGCGCTTGCAGCAAATAGCTCAACAGGCCTCAGTGATGATGCAACAAGGACAAGATCAAACCGAGGGCTCAGTACTGCAAACTAAAGAAGTACTTAGCTCACTTCACAATATTGCGCAGTCGGTCACTAAAGTACAAGACCAAAGTCATCAAATAGCCACGTCAACTGAGGAGCAAACAGTCGTTGCTGAAGATATTAATACGAGCCTTTCGGCAATTAATAACTTAGTGAACAGTACCGCTGACCATGCGCACACCCTCGCTGACGAAGCTCGTGACTTAAGTGATTTAGCTGCAGCACTTAACAAAACGGTTAACCAATTTAAATTATAAAACACTCATTTAATAGCTGTGTTTAAGCGTCAAACTTAAGCGCAGCTATAACCCTTGTTTTTAATTTATTTAGCACCATATCTTTACAGTTCGCTACTATTTTTACTGTAATTGAGTAATACAAAGTTATTTTTACGAACCAGATCAAATTTTTCGATTTTATACACAGATCTTTTTATTGAGATAGTTTGTTGTTTGGCAGAGTCTGGTATAGTAGCGCACGTAATAAACAGTGCTTTTTGAGCGGTTTAATACAATATTGCTAATTAATATGTTCTAAGTGTTATTTAAAAGCACATATTAATTACCAATTGTTAAAAATGGGTTAGCCGATACTCGGCTGACAAAGAATACATTGTAACGGTTTTATCATGATATCTAATTTATTTACCAAGCTTTTTGGTAGTCGCAATGACCGCACTATTAAAAACTTAAGAAAGACGGTCGCGCTAATCAATGCGCTAGAAACGCAACTTGAAGCGCTTTCTGATGAAGATTTAAGAGCTAAAACAGCTGAGTTTAGAGAACGTTACGATAACGGACAAGGCCTTGACGATATCCTACCTGAAGCTTTTGCTGTGGTACGTGAAGCGTCAAAGCGTGTAAATGGCATGCGTCATTTCGACGTGCAGTTATTAGGTGGTATGGTTTTACATCAAGGTCGCATTGCAGAAATGCGTACCGGTGAAGGTAAAACACTAACAGCTACCCTACCAGCTTATTTAAACGGCTTAACAGGCAAAGGTGTTCACGTAATTACTGTGAATGACTACCTTGCTAAACGTGATGCTGAAACCAACCGTGCGTTATTTGAATTTTTAGGCCTTACTGTAGGCTGTAACGTACCGGGTATGATGCCACAGCAGAAGAAGCTAGCTTATACTGCTGACATTACGTACGGTACAAATAACGAATTTGGTTTTGACTACCTTCGCGATAATATGGCTTTTAGCATTGATGAACGTGTTCAGCGTCCATTATTTTATGCCGTAGTCGATGAAGTGGATTCAATCTTAATTGATGAAGCGCGTACTCCGCTTATTATTTCAGGCCCAGCTGAGGACAGCTCTGAGCTATACACTGAAATAAATACCATCGTTCCTTTACTTGAACTTCAAGAAAAAGAAGACGAAGAAGGTGTTGAAGGCGACGGCGATTACACTATTGATGAAAAGTCTAAGCAAGTTCATTTAACAGAACGTGGTCAAATTAAAGTAGAAGAGCTACTTACTGAACGCGGCTTAATTGAAGAAGGCGATTCGCTTTACTCAGCAGCAAGCATTACGCTACTAAGTCACGTTTATGCGGCCCTTCGTGCCCACAAGCTATACCAAAAAGATGTTGATTACGTAGTAAAAGAAAACGAAGTAATCATTATCGATGAGCATACTGGTCGTTCAATGGAAGGTCGTCGTTGGTCAGAAGGTTTACACCAAGCTGTTGAAGCTAAAGAAGGTGTAAATATTCAGAACGAAAACCAAACACTTGCATCTATTACGTTCCAAAACTACTTCCGTTTATACGAAACATTAGCAGGTATGACAGGTACTGCCGATACTGAAGCTTTTGAGTTTCAATCTATCTACGGCCTAGATACTGTTGTTATGCCAACTAATAAGCCAATGGTTCGTGATGATCGCGCCGACTTAGTTTACCTAACGCAAGAAGAAAAATACGAAGCAATTTTAATTGACATTAAAGACTGTCAAGACCGCGGACAACCGGTACTTGTAGGTACTATTTCAATTGAAAGCTCTGAGTATTTATCACAGTTTTTACGCAAAGAAAAAATTAAGCACAACGTACTTAATGCCAAATTTCATGCGCAAGAAGCAGATATCGTTTCAGATGCTGGCCTACCAGGTACAGTAACAATTGCAACCAACATGGCCGGTCGTGGTACCGATATCGTGTTAGGTGGTAACTGGAACAGTGAAGTTGAAAAACTTGAAAACCCAACTGCTGAGCAAATTGCTGAAATTAAAGCAGCTTGGAAAATTCGCCATGATGCGGTAATTGATGCTGGCGGTTTACATATCATTGGTACTGAACGTCACGAATCTCGTCGTATAGATAACCAATTACGTGGTCGTTCTGGTCGTCAAGGTGACGCCGGTTCTAGCCGTTTCTACCTATCGATGGACGATGCACTAATGCGTATCTTCGCTGGTGAACGCATGACTAACATGATGCGTAAACTAGGTATGCAACGCGGTGAAGCAATTGAACATCCATGGGTAAACCGTGCGATTGAAAATGCACAGCGTAAAGTAGAAGCACGTAACTTTGATGTTCGTAAGCAATTGCTTGAGTACGATGATGTAGCAAACGATCAACGTCGCGTTGTTTACTCTCAACGTAATGAGCTACTTGAAGAAGGCGATATTTCAGAGACTATCACAGCAATTCGTGGTGATGTTCTTGCTAGTGTAATTGATCAGTACATTGCACCGCAAAGCCTTGCTGAAATGTGGGATATTCCTGGCCTTGAAGAGCGTTTAAAACAAGACTTCTTACTTGAGTTGCCAATCACTCAATGGTTAGCAGATGACAATAAACTATACGAAGAAAAACTTCGTGAGCGTATTGAGCAGGCGGTTGAGCAGTCATACAAGCAAAAAGAAGAGCAAGTTGGCGATTCTGTTTTACGTCAATTCGAAAAAGCGATTATGCTACAAAGTCTTGATCAGCATTGGAAAGATCACCTTGCTGCTATGGATCACTTACGTCAAGGTATTCATTTACGTGGTTACGCGCAAAAGAATCCTAAGCAAGAGTATAAGCGTGAATCGTTTGAGCTGTTTTCTGAAATGCTTGAAAACTTGAAAGTAGATGTTGTAAGCATCCTAAGTAAAGTACAAGTACGCGCAGAAGAAGATGTTGAAAAAGTAGAAGAGCAACACCGTAAAAGTGAAAATGCTCCTCGCGAATACCAACATGAAGAAGCTGAGCAAGTAGGTGGCGAAGCGCCAGCACCAGAAACAGCTACTGTAATGGCTCGTACAGAACCAAAAGTAGGTCGTAATGACCCTTGTCCTTGTAAATCAGGTCAAAAATTCAAACAATGTTGCGGTAAATTAAAATAGCCCAATATTGTTATTAGCTTATTAAAAAGCGGCGCTAGCGTCGCTTTTTTTTATGGAGTTTTAAAGTAATGACTATAGAAATTGTACATGTAGCTGTTGGTGTTATTAAGAAAAATAACGCTATATTCATTTGTAAACGTGCAGATGAACAACATCAAGGCGGTTTATGGGAATTTCCTGGTGGCAAAGTAGAAGCAGGTGAAAGTGTTTTTGTTGCACTTAAACGCGAGCTTATTGAAGAAGTTGGATTAACAATTCACAGCTCTAGTCAACTTATGGTGATTGAACATGACTACGGCGATAAGTGCGTTAAATTAGATGTACACGTAGTGAGTAACTTTAGCGGTGAAGCACATGGCGCTGAAGGACAACCTAGTGAATGGGTAGCAATTAGTGAATTAGAAAATTATGATTTTCCTGAAGCTAATGCTGAAATTATCGAGAAAATAGTAGCCCGATACGCATAACAAAATAGGTACAAGTGAGCGCAATGAACATCTCAATACAAAATAAGCTAAGCGAACAATTAGCATTAAATCCTGAGTTAACTCAAGTTAGTGTGATTGGTAGCGGCCATATAAATAGTACATGGCTACTTACGTGTATTGATAAACAGTTTATTGTGCAAAAACTTAATACTGAGGTATTTAAATACCCTGCTCAGTTAGTAAGTAATGCAAAACTAATTGAGCAGCATTTAAATGCTAAACAACTGCAAAATAATTACCCCCTTGAAACAGTTAAGCATATAGCCATACAAAACAACGAACACTTAATAGAAATTGATAGCGCGCATTATCGCGTCCTCAACTATATTAGTGACAGTTACAGCGAAGACGTTGTTAAAAATGCGCAACAGAGCGAGCAAGCGGCTTACGCCTTTGGCGTATTTGCTCATGCATTACAAGATTTTGATACACAACAACTACATACTGTAATTCCTGATTTTCATAACTTAGCGATGCGCTTTGAGCAATTAAATACCGCAATCACAAATAACTCTGTAAATAGAGTAAAGCACTGCGCTGACGAAATAGAATATTGCTTATCACAGCAGCATTTAATTACTGAGCTTAGTAATATAGCTAAGCAGATACCGCTTAGAGTGTGTCATAACGATACAAAAATAAATAATATGCTGTTTTGTAGTGCAACTCACAAAGCAAAAGCAGTGATTGATTTAGATACCTGCATGGCGGGATTTAGGCTTTATGATTTTGGCGACATGGTACGCACTTTCTGCTCCCCCGAAGCCGAGGATTCAACAAACTTACACAACGTTATTATTCGAAAAGATATATTTTCAGCCATTGTTAAAGGCTATGTAACGCCATTAAAAAGTAGCATGAGTACAAAAGAGCAAGAAAGCCTGCTGCTAGGCGCTAAAATAATGCCGCTCATGTTAAGTGTGCGCTTTTTAACTGATTACTTAAATAATGATGTGTACTTTAAAGTGGCTCATCCAGAGCATAATTTAGAGCGAGCACAAAGCCAACTCGCGCTTTATAAAAACATACTCAGTAACGAAAAATGGATGCTCCAGTGCTTAATGAGCTAGCATTAATGAACAAATTCAAGATACAAAAAAACCAGTAAGCTAAAAACTTACTGGTTTTTTGTTATTTATATGCAATTACCAGATTTTTACGCGATCTTCTGGTTTGATATACATTTTATCACCTTCTTTTACGTCAAACGCTTCGTAAAACTCAGGCATATTCGACAAGATACCGATTACACGGTAGTGACTTGGTGAATGAGGGTCTGTTAATAAACGATTACGTAACTCTTCATCGCGATAGTTACGACGCCAAATTTGTGACCAACCCATAAAAAAGCGTTGATCGCCTGTGTAACCATCAATCACTGGTGATTTTTTATCACCTAAAGACAGCATATACGCTTTATGCGCAACCGTTAAGCCACCTAAGTCACCAATGTTTTCGCCAAGCGTTAGCTCGCCATTAACACTTGCATCTTCAAACGGTTTATATTCGTTATACTGTGCAACTAAAGCCGCTGTACGCTCTTCAAATTGCTTAAGGTCAGTTTCACTCCACCAGTTACGTAAGTTGCCATCACCGTCGTATTTAGCACCTTGGTCGTCAAAACCATGACCAAGCTCATGCCCAATTACTGCACCAATTGCGCCGTAGTTTACAGCATCATCCGCTTCTAAATTAAAGAATGGCGGTTGTAAAATAGCTGCTGGAAATACAATTTCGTTGTTTACTGGATTGTAATACGCATTTACTGTTTGCGGAGTCATGTGCCACTCAGAGCGATCAACTGGTTTACCCAATTTAGCAATCATGTCTGCGTATGCCCATTCGCTATAACGAATGTAGTTACCTACTAGCTCATCTGAGTTGATATCTAGCTCTGAGTAATCTTTCCACGTGTCTGGGTAACCAATTTTAGGCGTAAATTTGTCTAGTTTTTCTTTCGCTGCAAGCTTTGTTTCAGGGCTCATCCACTCAAGATTTTCGATAGCAACACCGTAACCTTTAATTACGTTATCAACTAATTCTTCCATGCGTGCTTTAGCTTCTGGCGGGAAGTTATCTTTAACGTATACCTTACCTAAAATTTCACCAAGTACACTGTTAGATGCATCAACCGCTTGCTTCCAAAGAGGTGCTTGTTCTTCTACGCCACGAAGTGTTGTGCTGTAAAAGTCAAAGTTAAGGTTAACTAAATCTTCACTAAGTAGCTCTGCATAACCACTTACAAAATGAAATTTTAAGTAGTTTTTCCACGTCGCTAAATCAGTGTCTTTGTAAATAGTAGCAAGTGCTTCTAAATAGCTAGGTTGGCGTACAATAATGTCACTTGCACTCACGCCAGCATCTTTAAAGAATGCAGCTAAATCAAGGTCACCCATCAGCTTGCTTGCATCTGCTACTGTCATCTTGTTATAAGATTTAGTTGCATCACGGCTTTGCACACGGCTCCACTGAGCATCAGCTAGTGTTTTTTCAAATGCAAGTACGCTCTTAGCAGCTTCTGCTGCATTTTTAACGCCTGACTTTGCTAAAACATCAGTGATGTATTGCTCGTAAGAAGCGCGAATTTTAGTGAATTTTTCGTCATCTTTTAAGTAATAGTCACGATCTGGTAAACCAAGACCCGACTGAGATAAATACAATGCATACTCGCTTGAGTTTTTAGCATCGTTATTTACAAACCAACCAAACGGTAAAGTACCGCCTTGTTTTTGAATTTTAGCCATTAAACCCACTAAATCAGCTTTAGATTTAACGCTATCAATTGTATCTAATGACGGTTGTAATGGCGTAATACCTAGCTCATTACGCGCATCTTTATTCATATAGCTTTTATAAAATGCACCAATTTTATACTCATCACTGCCTTTTTTAGCGGCTTTGTTTGCGGCTGCACTTTCAAGGGCTATTTTCATCGCTTTTTGCGACTCATCATATAACTGCGAAAAAGAACCGTAGTTAGATTTATCACCTGGTATTTCAGTTTTAGCTAACCACTGACCATTTACATGGTAGTAAAAATCGTCTTGTGCGCGTACTGAACTATCCATATTAGCTAATTCAATACCAAGCTCTAGTGGTTTTTCAGCGGGTGCTGTTACTACTGGAGTGTCGGTTACTTTAGTTTCTTGTTGTTTTTCACCACAACCTACCAAGCCAAGCGCAAGTGCGATACTTGCAGCAGCCATTGTTACTTTATTCATAATTATTCCGTTTGTTAGTTAGAATTGAATCATACCAATCTGCTTATATATGGGGTCTATTTAACGTTAAGAAAATTACGCTAGAACCAGGCAAAGGTTTTTGTATCTAGTTGCTCTAAATAAAAAATTTTTAACAACGTTATAGTGCAATTTAATTCGTTAAATTGATCAAAGACTTATGCAGGTTGGTATCACATACCAACTCCATTAAATTCTTGAATATAGCAGGAGTAAAAATAGCACTGCCTACACGCTTTTACTTAATGGAATGGGTATCAAAGAGCTTTCGATCAATATAAAGCCCACGCAGTATCATAAACCTCATTAAGCCAACAATAAAATGGAATATGTAACAAAGTATTTTGAATGCGGTGAGCTGCCAAATTAGCCCCACCAATAACAAGATGGTGGGTAGTTAAGACTTACTTTTATTTTTTCCGTGAAGCGCTAAACGCTCTAGTTTTTCTTTTAAAGAAGGGGGTGCAGAAGATGCTATCGCGTTTAAGTAATCAGCTGTTTGCTCACTCATTTTACGTGAGTTGGTAACTGCAGGACTGCCCGACTTATTCGCTGTACTTAATCTCTGAGTTGCTTGAGGATTTGCAGTTATTTTTATTTGCCCGAGCTCTGCCATTCCGGCAGCTCTAAAATGTGAAAGCATATCCATTTTTAAATAATTAAGCCTAAGCGCGATAGGTGCAGATACCGCCTCTATCATTAGCGTGCCGTCTCGGTAATTACTGACTCGGCATTTATCACCCAACTTAGGACCCAAAAAATCTTTTAATAGGGTTTGCTGTGTATCAAGTGCTTGGCTTTTGCCTGCATAAGCTGATAAACGATTATTTAACCCCGCCATAATATCGGTTAGCGGTTTTGGTGCATATCTATCTTTAGCCATTTTACACCTCGTAAAAGCTCACTTAGACCCAGAGATAATACTCTAGGTCTAAGTATACACTGCGTATTAATACTACGCGCCGGCTATTTGCATTTGCTCTATTAATACTGAGCCAGTTTGAATACCACCACGGCGTTCGATGTCACCACCAATAGCAGATATGCCTTTAAACATATCTTTTAAATTACCAGCAATGGTAATTTCGCTTACAGGATATTGGATTTCACCATTTTCAACCCAAAAACCAGCAGCACCACGAGAGTAATCACCCGTTACGGTATTTACGCCCTGCCCCATTAGCTCTGTAACTAATAAGCCGGTGCCCATCGTTTTTAATAGTGCAGTTAAATCGTTATGAGTTTGCTCAACAAGCCAATTATGTATACCGCCAGCATGCCCTGTTGGGGTCATATTCATTTTACGCGCAGCATAACTTGCTAATAAATAAGTTTGTAGCTCGCCGCCTTGAATAATTTCTCTATCGAATGTTTTAACACCTTCGCTATCAAACGGTGACGACGCCAACCCTTTTAAAATATGTGGGCGCTCGGCAATATTCACACAATTACTAAATACTTGTGTGCCTAAGCTATCAAGTAAAAAACTTGATTTACGATAAAGCGCACCACCACCAATTGCCGACACTAAGTGACCAAACAATGAATTTGCAATATCGGCTCTAAAAATAACAGGCACTTTCATTGTGCCTAACTTTTGGCTATTTAATTTAGCCAATGTTTCAGCTGCTGCTTCAAGCCCAACTGCTGCTGCGTCATTTAAACCCGCTTGATCGCGTGCAACAGTATAAGCAGAGTCGCGTTGCATCTGCTCGCCATCTTGACCTATTACCATCGTACTAATGCTATGACGAGTGCGTGGAAAGCCCGTTATCAAACCATGGCTGTTACCATAAACACGTAATCCTTGGTGAGATGAAAAACTCGCACCATCAGAGTTAACAATGCGCTCATCTGCATTTAATGCAGCTTGCTCAGCAGCATGACAAAGCTCAATACCTTCTTCAGGGCTTACATCCCAAGGATGGTATAAATCTAAATCTTTAGGATTAAATTCAAGTAACTCTTTGTCAGCAACGCCGTTAAATGGGTCATCCGATGTAAATTTGGCTATATCAATCGCTTTTTCGACTACCATGCGCAATGTTTTTGGATTTAAATCAGCTGTCGATGCTGAGCCTTTATTATTACCAACATATACACTAATGCCTAAGCCGCCGTCTTGGTTAAACTCAATGGTTTCTACTTCACCCATTCGTGTACTAACCGATAAACCAGACGTGCTAGACATGGCAGCTTCTGCAGCTGTAGCGCCTAATTTTTTAGCATGTTCGAGTACTTCTGCTACCGCATCTTTAACTTGCGATATTTGAGAATAAATTGGATCGTTTTGTTGGCTTTTCATAAATTAAGTCCTGAGCCTTAGAGGCATAATGCACGCATTTCTTATATTTAAATGCTAACACACTCAATGCATCACATCAGCTAATATTCCTAAGTATCATATTCATGTATAATGGCAAAAGTTATTTTTATTTAAGAGCACCCCATGGCAAAGAAAAAAGGCAAGCCTGCTGAAATTGAAGAAGAAATTGAATATGTATCAAGAACGGAGCTTAAGCGCGAAGCGCAAGAGTTTCATCAGTTAGGTACTGAAATTGCCAAAATGGGTAAAAAACAGCGCGAACGCCTGCCATTAAATGACGATTTAAAAGCGGCAATGGTTGTTGCTGATAAAATAAGTAATAAAAGTGACGCGTACCGCCGTCACTTAAACTACATCGCTAAAACGTTGCGTACTGTAGAAAACATTGACGCTATTAGAGCGATTATCGATGTAATGCTTAATAAAAATAACCAAGCTGAAGTATTGGTCAAAAAAATTGAGCAATTACGTTCAGACCTAATTGAACAAGGTGATGACCTTATCAATGAGACTATTGAACAGTTTCCGTCTCTTGATCGTCAGCAAATGCGTCAATTGGTTCGTAATGCGGCAAAAGAAGCGAAAGCTGAAAAGCCGGGTAAAGGTTATAAAGAGTTATTTCAATATCTCAAAGATGCCCATACCGTTACGTATTAATTAGACCGCATTAATTGATATTTTATTAAAAAAGGTGCTTCGGCACCTTTTTTGTTACAGATCAAACCGCCTCACTGCGTACTTTTTTATAATCACTCCCTAAATAAATACTTAGGTGCGCGTGATGATTAAACTTCCACAATGGGATCAAACCCTAATAAACAAATATAATGTGTCTGGCCCGCGTTATACCTCGTATCCCACAGCTCTATCACTGCGTGATGGATATCAACAACAAGACCTACTAAGCGCTGTAGAATCGTCAACGAGTCGTTCACTTTCTCTATATATTCATATCCCGTTTTGTAGCCAGCTTTGCTACTACTGTGGTTGTAATAAAATAATTACCCGCCATCAATCTAAGGCAGATACGTACCTCGACTTTTTAGCAAAAGAAATTACTGCCCAAGCTCATTTATTTAAAAACTACACGGTTGAGCAATTACATTTAGGTGGCGGTACTCCCACCTTTTTAACCGCAAAACAAATGACTCGTCTAATTAAGCTTTTAGAGCAGCACTTTAATTTTACAAGCACAACAGAGCGCGGCATTGAAATAGACCCACGCTCACTTGCCGATAATATGCTTGTTGATTTAAGAATGCTTGGCTTTAACCGTGTCTCATTTGGGATTCAAGACTTTAACGACGACGTGCAACTTGCTGTTAATCGCCCGCAAAATGCAGATACGGTTAAGCAATTAATTACACAAGCTCGCGAGCTGGGATTTCAATCTATTAATACAGATATGATTTACGGGCTTCCTCTGCAAACGCCAGAGAGCTTTAAGCAAACTATAGAGCAACTTATTGAGTTAAGCCCTGACCGAGTATCGGTGTTTAACTACGCGCATTTACCAGAGCGCTTTGCCGCACAGCGTAAGATTAAAGATGCAGATTTACCCAGTGCACATAACAAACTCACTATGTTTAAAAACACGCTGGAGCAGATGACGCAAGCAGGCTATCAATTTATTGGTATGGACCACTTTGCAAAAACCGATAACGAACTAGCTATTGCGCAAAATGAAGGCAAGTTACATCGTAATTTTCAAGGTTATACAACCCATGGAAATTGTGATTTATTAGGCTTAGGCGTGTCATCAATTTCGCAAATTGGCACTGCCATTTTACAAAATCAAAAAGAATTAAAACATTATTACCACAGCGTAGAAACACAAAACGGCTGTGCTCTTAATAAAGGTATGCACTTAACGCATGATGATGTAATTCGTGCTGATGCAATTAAGCAGCTCATTTGCCAGTTTGAATTAGATATACAAGACTTTAGCGAAAAGCATGCGCTTATATTTAATGACTACTTTGAGGATGCGTTAATTGCGCTTACGCCACTTATAAAAGATGAACTAGTCACTATAAATGATAATAAAATTAGCGTAACGCCACGCGGCAACTTATTCATTCGTATTATTTGCATGTGCTTTGACGCTCATTTACAAAAACAAATAAATGCGACGCGTTTTTCACGAGTGATTTAACTGATACTAATTTAATGCAATTAGTATGAAAATTTTTACGTATAAAAAAAGCAGACCAAGGTCTGCTTTTTCTGAGTACTCGATAAATTAAAGTTAGTTAAAAACCACTTTATCGCTGCCAGGAGCGGCTTTAAACTCGATGATAATTTTAGCGCAATCGGCTTTAACTTCATCTTTAAGTGTTTCTTCAGCTTGCCAACGAGCCTTATCTAGCTTAAAAATCTCTTTTTTAGCATATTTTTTACGTGCATCGTGTGTCGGCATTTCTTTAACTACCTGGTACATTTTATAAATGCCAGGATATTGTGTCGTTAAATCACGCTCGCTCTCAAAGCCATATTGAGACATAAGTACCCAAATACGTAAACAGCCTTCAGAAAACTCACACTGCTCTTCATTCATTGCACGCGCAATTAAATGAATACTATCGGCTAGTTTGGCATTTCGCTTTAAACGCGACTTCTCAAGCTTTTGCTTTTGTTCAGCCTGCGTTTTAGCAATTAACTTTTTTTGCGCATTTAACTTATACAGCAACTGACCCGCATAAAATGCCAGACCAACTATTATAGCAGCGCCTAAAAGTAAGGCTAAAATTACCGCGGTACTCATTATTTATCCTTACTATTTGTCGTCTTCATCTAACCATTCGTTGGCTAAATCGTCAGATAAGTATTGATCGAAATCAGAATTGCCTTTGCTTTCAATATCATCTTCAAGGTCATCTTCAAATTCGTCTTCATCCTCGTCTTCAATACCAAGAATTTCACATAACGCCTGATGGCGAGCAATACGGCTATTAAAGTACTTAGCATCTTTACCAGTTAGCATTTCACCTTCTTCATGACGCTCTACTAATTTAAGTAAACGCTCGTCATTCTCAAGTGCTTCTAGCTCTTGTTCAGGTGTAAATTCAGGCTCGATTACCTTTTTCAGCTCAATAGTTGGCTTTAAGTTGCGTTTCATTTCAACTTTAGGCTCAGGCGCAGTTGCAATTAATGGTACCGGCTTTTTACTGCCTACACGCTTATCTTTAGGCGCGTGACCAGCATTATGGCTTTCGCTATCTAGTAAATCTGGCGCGTTACGAGAACCTGGCTTAGCGCCTTTGGTTTTTTTAACTCGCTGCTCTTTTAATGCGCGCATTTCTTTAAGCTTATCTTGGCTTAAACGAACAGGTCCGTTTGCTGGGCTTTTGCGTGACTTTTTAGTTCTACTCATATCTTGATCATCTCACTTAAGAGGTTTTGAGCGAAGCGCAAATTAATGGGCATCGCAGTGCTGGCCTAGCCAGAAGAATTCAGTTTGCGCTTAGAGGTTGGGTCTCTCATTTAAAAGCGCCTTAGCTAATTAATCGCTAATTTTAAACGGTGGGTATTGTAACAGGACAAATAAAAAGGCGGTAGAGAAAACATCTCTACCGCCTGCTAATCTGAGCGCCATTATCTGGACACTTCTCCCTTCGACTTTTTTTAGTCTTTATTATTTTTATTATTATCAGTCCGTATTGTTATTATTTTTACGTTCCTTGTTACATTCCATTTTGTTTTTATTATTAAACTTCCATGAGTTTTTATTATTTTCGGTCATCCTGACACTTTTTTATTATTTCCTTTAGTAGCACTAATCTTATGCTATGTAGTCATGCCGCGTTACTTTCCTTGATAGTTATTTCCATTTTGTTATTGTTGTTTTGCGACAGTGGTTAATTTACTCGTTAATGATTTTGTTACAACTGGTTTATATAACTTTTATTATCTTTATTACATTGAGATATAAAAATAAACATAAATTACAATAAGTTAATCAATAATCAAAAATAAAAAGAAGACTTTTCTTACAACCAGACATGGTCAATGTCTTACATTAAAACGGACGATATCGTTAATTTTTGACACAAAAAAAGCAGCCTAGGCTGCTTTTTTTAACACATTGTAGTTTATTTATTATTAACTGCTAAATAAATACGACTTTAGTGTAAACCACCTAAATACTGAGAAAGTACTTCGATGTCTTTATCTGTTAATTTTTTTGCAATATCGCCCATCATGCCATTTAAGTCATTATGACGAGTACCATCACGGAATTTTTCAAGTTGAGCCTTGATATATCCTGGATGCTGAAAAGAAATTTTTGGAAACTTAGCAAGTGACGAGCCATTACCACGTGGGCCATGACATGCTGCACATGATGGAATTCCACGTTCTGCATCGCCTGCTTTAAAAAGCATCTCGCCAACTTCAACAACATCTTTAGGTGTAGCACCTTCAGACATGTTCATTGAAGAAAAATAAGCAGCTAGATCTTTCATGTCTTGCTCGCTAAGTGGCATAGCCATAGCGCTCATTACTGGATCCATACGCCCTTCTTTGCCGCCTGACGTCATACCTAATTTTAAATCCTGAAGTTGCTTAAGGATATAATCTGGATGTTGACCTGCAATTTTAGGGTAAATATTAACCGGCGCATTACCGTCTGGGCCGTGACAAGCCGCACACGTTGCTGATTTTTCTTTACCTGCGTTTACATCGCCATCAAATGCTGTTGCGTTGCTTGCTGACAACGCACCAAGCAATATTGTTAAAGATAGTGCTATTTTTTTCATGGTGAATTCTCTGTTTCCGACCCTGTATCATCTACAATCGTGATGCTGTAATACATATATTCTACACGATAATAAATTCTCTGGCACGTTTTCTACACATATTAAGCTTATAATTTACAGGGTTTTGACTTAGATTAAGCTTTAACATGTTTTAAATGTACCATAGGTGCTGTTTTTAGGTGGTTAAATACGCTTTTTAATACATCCTTTATAGTATAAAATACGCGCCCTGAGTGAATTTGGTTTACTCAACGTTATTTATTTAAGTTTTAGGAGAGCCTGTGCTCAAATCTCGTATCAAATATAATACTGCGTCTTTCGTAACAAGCGCTCCCGACATTACTAAATTACCTGCTGATACGGGAATTGAAGTTGCGTTTGCCGGTCGCTCCAACGCAGGTAAGTCGAGTGCATTAAATGCATTAACCGATCAGAAGCTAGCACGTACAAGTAAAACACCTGGACGTACTCAGCTAATCAATACATTCGATTTAGCTGATGTTGACGATATGCGCCTTATCGATTTACCAGGCTATGGTTTTGCTAAAGTACCAATCGAAATGAAAAAGAAATGGCAAAAATCGCTAGGCGAATACCTACAAAAGCGTCAAAGCCTAAAAGGTATTGTTATTTTAATGGATATTCGTCATCCATTAAAAGATTTAGACCGCGATTTAATTAATTGGGCTATTGGTAGTGAAATTCCAGTATTGGCACTATTAACTAAAGCCGATAAATTAAAGCAAGGCCCTCGTAAATCACAAGTACTGCAAGTTCGTCGTGAATTAAGCACGCTTGATGGGGATATTACAGTTCATGCATTTTCATCATTAAAAGGCACGGGTTTACCAGAAGTAGCTAAAAAACTAGATGAATGGTTTTTAGGTCCTGTTATTGCTATACCACCTACCGATGAAACAATCACAGACGAAACTAACCCAGAGGCTTAAACGCTGGCGTTACGATAAATAAAACTGCTTTCCTGCAGATTTAATAAAATAGCCGAGCTTATCAGACTCGGCTTTTTCAGCCCACTGATAATATACGCTTCGCGCAACACGCGCACTACAGCCATAAGGTAGCTTTAGATAAGGCACTTTTGACCCTTTATAGTCTTTTATAACTAAAGGCTGCTGAGCGCTCACCAACCACTGCCTAGCTAAATTATCAATACAACACAACACCTGCCCTTGCGCTGTATTTTCAAAACGCCAATCAACAATAATAAACGGCGCATCATCAACCGTTATTGTTATTTTTTCGACAGGTGTTTTTAAATAAAATTGCTCACCTTCTTTACATAGAACAGAAGCAAACAGCTTCACCATGGCTGGGCGTGTTATTTCGCTGCCATCGTAAAACCATTTCCCCTCATGATTAATGACAATTGGCAGTTCACCACAATGATTAGGCTGCCAACTATCAAAAGGTTTGCTTGGCTCGCTTAATTGCTTGCTAAGCTCACTTAAAGAAATCACTGTTTTTTAAGTGTAATTGCAAATGTAACAGGCACTGCTGTTGCAATTGAAGGTAAGCCCGCTAGCTCTTGCAGCTTTTTAACGCCTTCGGTTACACCAAAATCATCACTATTAATAATAATAGGTGTTAATGATGATACCGTTAAATCACCACTTTGCGTGCTGTTAACGAGTACATCAATTGCCAATGGCTTTTTATTACCGTGAAAATCAAGCTCAGCTTTAATACCCTTCAATACATATTGACCAGGCTTTTTAATATTGCTCAGTTCTTTAGTTAAATTTGCAGTTAAAACAGCATTGGGGAATTTAGCGGCTTCGAATAAAAATGTCGTTAAACGCTCATTACGAATAGGAATTAGAGTTTCGGCTGATGTTAAATCAACATTAACGCTAAACTCGCCTTTATCAGAAAGCATACCTTCAAGGTTAGTAAAATGGTGAGCTTCAGCAATCGAATCTTTTTTAATTGAAACAAAGCTTAGTTGGCTTTTATCATTCACTAGCTGCCAATTGGCCTGAGCAACATTAGAAATAACTAAACTTGATAAAGAAAAACCTGCAATAGCTAATGCTTTAAACATAACGCACTCCTTAGTAATAAAATGAAAAGAATAAAAATAATATCACTTCGATGGTATCACCTGCGATGTACCCAAACCACCTCGAAATGACGAATGAATAATACAATTGGTATAGCGCAATAAAGAATTAATTAGATAGGATTTTCAGGCGTAAAACAAAAAACGGCCCACCAAACAAGTTGGTAGGCCGGTATAGCAAACTGGGGAGAAGCTATCAATTTGTTGCACCCTTTCAGATGCATCATCAACAGGATGTCCTACAGGATAGGACAGGCGGGACTTTAACAAAAGCACGCATTAAAATACAATCATATTCCTGTAAAACAGCTCGAATTGACGAACATATAACTATTTAATACAAATAGTTGCTTAAATTAACCTTATTTTAACTAAAGCTTGCATATACCTGATTGAATCGCTGTTATTCGCCATCTTTATTAAACATAAAAAAAGCGCCAAAAGGCGCTTTAATTAAAATGCTCAAATTGCATTAATGAGCTTGTTCCCAATTGTCACCTTCATCAGCTTCAACTATAAGTGGTACATCTAGCGCAGCAGCTTGCGACATCAGTTCACAGATGTGTTTTGTGTACTGTGGTGCGCAGTCTGTTTTGATTTCAAATACTAATTCATCGTGCACTTGCATAAGCAGCTTAATTGTATTTGGCGCTTGTTCGTGTACCCAGCGGTTAACGCTCAGCATTGCCTTTTTAATAATATCGGCGGCAGTACCTTGCATTGGTGCGTTTATAGCAGCACGTTCGGCTCCTTTTCTACGCGCCCCATTACGTGCGTTTATTTCTGGTAAATGTAGACGACGACCAAATATTGTTTCAACGTAGCCATTTTCAGCTGCTTTTTCGCGTGTTGTTTCCATGTACTCTAATACACCTGGAAAACGCTCAAAGTATTTATCTATGTAATGCTGCGCTTCGTGGCGTGGCACATCTAGCTGACGTGCTAAACCAAATGCCGACATACCGTAAATTAAGCCAAAGTTTACTGCTTTCGCCTTACGGCGCATATCGGTAGTTACATCATCAAGCTCTACACCAAAGACTTCAGCGGCAGTGGCACTATGTACATCTAAGCCGTTAGCAAATGCATTTAATAGACCTTTGTCTTGTGAAAGATGCGCCATAATACGCAGCTCAATTTGACTGTAATCGGCAGCAACAATTTTATAACCATCTGCGGCTATAAACGCTTCACGAATACGACGTCCTTCTTCTGAACGAATAGGAATATTTTGTAAATTAGGATCCGTTGAACTCAAGCGCCCCGTAGCTGTAATTGCCTGATGATAAGACGTATGTACACGCTGGGTTTTCTCATTCACCATTAATGGTAATTTATCGGTATACGTTGATTTAAGCTTTGATAAACCACGGTGCTCTATAATGACTTTAGGTAGCGGATAATCATGAGCAAGTTCTTGCAGTACTTCTTCTGCGGTAGAAGGTGCACCTTTAGGCGTTTTTTTAATAATAGGCAGTCCAAGCTTTTCAAACAACAGTACTTGTAGCTGTTTTGGAGAACTTAAGTTAAATGGTTCGCCTGCTATTTCAAACGCTTCTTTTTCAAGCTCAATTAAACGCTCGCCTAAACGTTGACTATGCGCTCCAAGCATATTGCTATCTATCGCAACACCGGTGCGTTCAATATCAGAAATCACACTAATAAGTGGCATTTCTATATCTTCAAATACCGATTTTAGCTTTTCATCAGCTGCTATTTTTGGCCAAAGCACTTCGTGTAAACGCAAAGTAATATCGGCATCTTCTGCGGCGTAAGGCGCTGCTTTTTCAAGTTCAATTTGGTTAAAGGTAAGTTGCTTTTTACCTTTGCCAGCAATATCTTCAAAGCTAATATTTTTATGACCTAGGTATTTAAGTGCTAGCGAGTCCATATCGTGACGCGTGTCTACACTATTAAATACATACGACTCAAGCATGGTGTCAAACTTAATACCATTTAGCGCAAAACCTGTATTCGCTAATACACTTTTGTCATATTTAAGGTTTTGCCCTACTTTAGCTTTGTTTTCATCTGCCAAAATTGGACCTAGCTTTTGCATCACAAATTCAAGGCTTAATTGCTCAGGCGCACCCGGATAGTCATGCGCTACCGGTAAATACACAGCTTCACCCGCTTTTACGGCAAAGCTCATACCCACCAATTGCGCTTTCATGTAATCAAGGCTGGTTGTTTCAGTATCAAATGCAAATAACTCAGCACTATTTAATTGCTCTATTAGCGTATCAAACTGAGCTTGCGTTAAAATAGTTTCGTAATGAGCATCTTCTACTTTTGGTAATTCAGTGGCTTCGGTAGGTACAGCTAAATGTGTTTCAGCATCTTTAGGATTATCAAGTAATTCAGCTAACCAACGACGGAATTCGCACTCACCATATAATGCAATTAATTCGTCTTTGTTAGGCTCTTGAAGCTTGAATGTATCAAGATCAGATTCAACTTCAACATCGCACTTAATTGTCGCAAGTTCGTAGCTTAAAGGCAGATGATCAAGAGCAATTGCTAACTTTTCGCCTATTTTACCTTTAATCTCACTGGCGTGATCCATTACACCTTGAAGAGAACCATATTTTTCTAACCATTTAACTGCAGTTTTAGGACCACAACCTTCAACACCCGGAATATTATCGACCTTATCACCCATTAATGCTAAGTAATCAATAATAAGTTCAGGGCCTACACCAAACTTTTCAACCACGGTAACGGGATCTGAAATACTGTCGGTCATCGTGTTTATTAGCGTAACGTGTTCATTAACAAGCTGTGCCATGTCTTTATCGCCAGTAGAGACGAGTACATGTCGTTTTTGCTCTGACGCTATACGTGCAAATGTACCAATAACATCATCAGCTTCAACGCCTTCAATACTAATTAGCGGAAAGCCCATCGCTTTAATAATACTGTGTATCGGTGCTATTTGAGTGCGTAAGTCATCCGGCATAGGCGGACGATTTGCCTTATACTCGCTATACATATCGTTACGGAACGTTTTACCTTTAGCATCAAATATAACCACCATATGTGAGGGATCGTATTGTCTGATCAAGCTTTTAAGCATGTTGATCACGCCATAAATAGCGCCCGTAGCTTCACCTTTAGAATTAGTTAAATGCGGCGGAGAATGATAAGCACGAAATAAATATGACGAGCCATCAACTAAAATAAGTGGGTTTTCGGGGATCTGAGCCATGGTGAATTTGGATCCTAAATGCAAAAAATTAAGGTAATTATAAGCATGCCATAAGGTAGTAAATAAAACGACAGTGAATTACTGCTTATCGTGTTATTAAAACTATAGCAAGCTGTGGATAAGTGTGTAGATAACAGCCACGAGCTATTCTTCCAAAGCATCATAAAATGCCTAGAAAATACTTTAACTGTATGTTTTAATTTAAAAAAGATAATACGAGGTTCTTTTTTTATTATTTTAAACCAATGTGGAAAAAGGTTTTCTAACGACTGCTTGTGTTGTTATTCACTTTGATTATTCGCGTCCATTTAAATAACCGGAGGAGTATTCTAGCACAATGGATCGAAGATCATAGCGATCCTTTATAATTTTTTTTAAAGGCAAAGTGATCGCAAATGGCATAAACCGCAAAACAACTTGCATAGGGAATGATTTTTGTACTAAAAATTTATTTTCGCGAGAAATTTTGAGCATGTTAGACTTCATCCGATCGACTTATAAAAAAGACTTTAGGGGCACAAAAGCATGAAAAACGTAGCGGTAATATTAGCAGGGTCTGGTGTGTACGATGGTAGTGAAATTAATGAAGCAATTTTAACTTTATTACATATAGCCAAAAATGGCGCAACGTATCAGTGTTTTGCACCGGATATTGAACAACTTCATACCATTAACCATTTAACGGGCGAAGTAATGCCTGATAAACGTAATGTATTAACAGAAGCGGCTCGTATTGCACGGGGTGACATTAAATCGCTGCTTGAACTAGACGTAACTCAGTTTGACGCATTAATTGTACCTGGCGGTTTTGGCGCTGCAAAAAACTTATGTGACTTTGCAATTAAAGGCGCAAAAGCAAATATTAATGAAGACGTCCTTAATGCTTGTAAATCATTTGCAAAAGAAAATAAGCCTGCTGGTTATATGTGTATTGCACCCGCTTTGATCCCATTTATTTACGATAACGCCATACTTACTATTGGTAACGATGCAGAGACAGCACAAACGCTAAGCACATTAGGCGCTAAACATATAAATTGTGCAGTAGATGATGTTGTTATTGATCAGCCAAATAAGCTAGTTACAACCCCAGCTTATATGCTTGCGCAATCGATTATTGAAGCCGATGCAGGGATCGAAAAACTAGTTAGTAGCGTATTATCAATAAATTGATCTTAGGATCTAAAAGTTAATTGTATGACTGTTTGCGCTTATTAAATTGCTTAACAAAAAACAGTAAATAATTAAATTTTATTGCGTTAACGCAAAAAGTAGTCAGTTTTATTAATAAAAACGCCTCTTAGCATTTTATAAATTGGCTCAGAGAGTTATAATCGGTTTAATTTCCGTCATCTTTAATCGTGATTGATCACGTTCAAATCGAAGTGAGCAAGGCAAAATGAAAAAATTAACAGCTGCAGCATTATTAATGCTAGCAACCACTGCATACGCACAGCCATATGATAACTCTATGACTGAAGATGCAATTAAAGCACGTCTCGCGCCGGTTGGTGCTGTATACCTTGAAGGCGATAAAGCTGCTGTAGCAGCCGCGCCTACAGGCCCTCGTTCTGGTGAGCAAGTGTATCAAGGTGCATGTTTTGCATGTCACGGTACTGGTGCACTAGGCGCGCCTAAATCGCCTGACGATTGGGCTCCACGTATAGCTAAAGGTAAAGACACTTTACTTGAGCATGCACTAAATGGCTTTAATGCGATGCCTCCAAAAGGCACCTGTATGGATTGTTCTGATGATGAGATAAGCGCTGCTATCGACTTCATGACATCTAAGTAAATACAGCTGAAATACACAAAAAAGGTTTACTTCGGTAAGCCTTTTTTAATACCTAAAATAGTGTTTCTAGCCAGTATGGTAGTACGAATATCAACTTGACGATAAGCGCTAAAAGTGAAAGTATAAGGCTAATAACTATACAATAAAAATAGCCGGTTAGATCATTGGAAGATAAACTCTCAGTATCGAGTAAATTGGCGTATCAAAATAAACGTCTAAAAACATTACTCAATAAATACAAACAATCACATCACTTACAAAATGCGCTGATACAATTATCAGAGCAAGCAAGTACTGTTGCCGAGCTAACCCTACTTTATCCCGCTATCCACGACATTTTACAAAAATATGTGCCGAGTAAAAGTTTTTATGTGGTGCTATTAAATCAATATAGTCAATCGCTAGAACTTTCTTACTTTTCAGATGAAAAAGATGGTATTGCCGTCGCCCTTAACCAATCAAATAGCTTTGATGAAGGCGCCACTGGTTATGTATTTAAACAGGGTAAAACCACATGTTTTACCAAGCAGCAAATGCAAAATGCCGCAGCAGAAGGTTTATTTAAAGCATTAGGCACTCCAGCAGAGCATTGGGTAGGTGTACCGGTTTACCAAGAACATAATATTATCGGTGTATTAGCAGCGCAAAGTTACGATACAAAACAAGGCTATAGCTCACAACAAATACAATTACTTGAGTTTATGTCGCTTTATTTAGCAACTGCAATAGAGCGTGTAAAAAAACGAGAGCTCCTTGAGTCAGAAGTTAAAATTCGTACCCGAGCACTCACTCAAAGTAACGACGCGTTAAACCTTGAAATAGAACAACGCAAACGCGCACTTCAACGCCAACAAATTCTGTTTAAAATATCTGAAATAGCAACGCAAGCTAAAAACCTTGATGATGCTTACTTTAAGATACATGAAATAATAAAAACAATTACCTACGCAGAAAACTTATATATTGCACTTTACGATAAAGAGTCTGGCTGGATAAGCTTCCCTTATTGTGTAGATGAATTTAAAGAAAACACTCAACCAAGACGCTTTGCTAAAGGTTATAGTGAACTGGTAATTAGCACTGAAGAAACGCAACTTATACACCCGTGTAGGGCAAAAGAACTAATAGAAAGCGGTGTAGTACAAAGGGCTAAGCCTGTACAAAAAGAGCAAATGGCCACTAGTTGGTTAGGCGCTCCACTTAAAACAGCTCAAGGTGTTATCGGCCTTATTGTTTGCCAAGCTTACGATAACAAACATATTTTCAGCCAGGATGATTGTGAGCTAATTACCTTTGTATCACATCAAATTGCAGCTGTTTTACAAACAAAGCTCGCCAATCAAGCGATTGCAAAAAGCCATCAAGAACTCGAATTTAGAGTCAATGAAAAAACCAAAGAACTGCGTCAAACTAATCTGCATTTACAAATGCAAATAGATGAACGTAAAAAAATAGAGCAGCAGCTTTATCATGACGCACATCACGACTCTCTTACTAGCTTACCTAATCGCAGCCTATTTTTAACTCAGCTTGAAAAAACGCTACAACATTATCAGCGCTTTCCTGAACATAACTTTGCTGTTTTATTTATTGATTTAGATAAGTTTAAAGACATTAACGACCAGCTTGGTCACCATGCTGGCGATCAGTTTTTAATTAACGTTAGTGAGTTATTTGCCCAGTGTATACGCGAACATGATTTACTAGCACGCTTAGGTGGCGATGAGTTTGTTATTTTATTAACGCACTTAACTGAGCCTCAACAAGCCGAAGATGTTGCCAATCGTATTATCGACTTAATGGAAAAGCCTTTTTGCCTTAAAGGGGAATATTTACAAAGTGGTGCAAGTATAGGGATAACCTATTCAAAGAAAAGCTATACTCATACGGATGAAATTATTCGTGATGCCGATGCTGCAATGTATCACGCTAAAAACTCCGGAAAAAATCGCTACGAGCTATTTCATCCGCTATTAACGCAATCAATACCTGCGCAGGCACTAAAAGCACAACATCACCTTGATATATTACCTATGAGTTTTAGAAGCTCAGAAATAATTACTCTTGATGAGCAACATCAGTCTGAATCTTTATTTGAAGCATTTGGTGAACACCCAATACTTGGCTTTACTAGCTTTGATATTTTGAAAAAGTTTGCATCAGATAAAGAACAGCACCTCGAGATAGAGTTACAGTTATTACAACGCGCTTATGCACAAGCAATTACCGCAAATGTAACTATGGCGCTGGTTCCTTGCTCTGGTTTACTACTTGAGGAGCACGAATTTGTTTTATTTACAGATACGCTAAATAAACAACAAGGGCATAGCCAGCTCTGTTTGCTATTTGATGAGCAAGAAATTCGTCACGCAAGCGCAATACAAATAGAAAATCTCAAAAAGCTATCACAACTTGGTTATTCAATTGGTTTAAACAATTTTGCTAAAGATAGATGCGAACTTAATTTACTAACCGATATTAATTTTGACTATCTGCTACTTAGCTCGACCTTTAGTAAACGTGTTTTACAACAAGAAAGTTACGATTTTCAGCTACAAGGTGTGCTAGCAATTACGAAGCTAAAAGCAATGAAAGTTATTGCTAAAGGACCATCGATACTCAATTTTAGAGCTTTACTAGACAAGCACGGTTTGGCATTTTTTGTGGGAAAACAACACGCTCTAGTGTGCTCTGAGTTGCCTGAAATACAAGCAACCCAGTCTTTATAAAATTAGCCTGAGGTATTACTCAGGCTTTTTAAACATTGCACGAAGGTTAGCGACTCTTGCTTGGCCTTTTTCCATTCGCTCTGCTTGCGTATTTGGCGCCTTTTTATTTTCAAACGCGAGATCGTCCTGCGGTAACTCTTGTACAAATCGGCTTAACTCAGTTTGTGAGGTTTCACCAAATTGACGACGTATTTTTGCATAAGTAAGTGTTAACTCCTGCTGCGCACGAGTAATACCGACATAAGCTAAGCGGCGTTCTTCATCTACGTTATCTTCATCAATACTTACCTGATGCGGAAGTAAGCCCTCCTCCATGCCTACCATAAATACATATGGATACTCTAAGCCCTTTGATGCATGAAGTGTTGATAAGTGCACTGCATCGGTTTCATCTTCTTCTTCGTTACGCTCAAGCATGTCGCGAAGGGTTAGCTTGCTAACAACCTCAGCCAATGTCATTGGCTCGTTGTCGGCATCACCGGTCAACATATCGGTGATCCAGCGATACAGCTCAGATACGTTTTTCATACGCATTTCAGCGGCTTTTGCACTCGGTGACGACTCGTACAAATATGCCTCGTAATTAATATTACGCACTAAGTCTTTAACAGCTTCAAGCGTATCACCGCGTACTGCGTTATCGGATAGCTCAACAACCCAGCGTGCAAACCCAGCAAGCGCATTAAAACCACGCCCTTTTAGTCTGTAGCCTAAATCGTTATCAAAACAGGTAGCAAATAAGCTCATGTGCTTTTCGTTAGCAAGCGTACCAAGCTTTTCAAGTGTGACCGTGCCTATTTCGCGTCGTGGTGTATTTACGATACGTAAAAATGCATTGTCATCATCTTGATTAACTAGCAAACGTAAATACGCCATAATATCTTTAATTTCTGAACGAGCAAAAAATGACATCCCGCCACTAATTTTATAAGGGATACGGTTACTCATTAATGATTTTTCAAAGCCACGTGCTTGATGATTACCACGATATAAAATCGCGTAATCTTTATAGCTGGTACGCTTCATAAACTTATGTGAAATTATTTCAGCAACCACACGCTCAGATTCATGCTCTTCATCGCGGCACCCTATTACTTTAATCGGCTCACCATAACCTAGTTCACTAAATAACTTTTTCTCTATGTCATGTGGGTTATTCGCAATTAAAATGT
This sequence comes from Pseudoalteromonas sp. 78C3, assembly GCF_002836695.1. Classification (NCBI taxonomy): domain Bacteria; kingdom Pseudomonadati; phylum Pseudomonadota; class Gammaproteobacteria; order Alteromonadales; family Pseudoalteromonadaceae; genus Pseudoalteromonas; species Pseudoalteromonas sp. 78C3. The sequence continues at coordinate 25,980 of NZ_PJAV01000178.1, read as the reverse complement.
TAGCCGCTTTTAGTATTCGCCCTGCACTTCGATAGTTTTGTTCAAGCTTTATAAGTCTAAGCCCTGGGTAGTCTTTACCTAATAACACTAAGTTTTGCGGGCGAGCACCACGCCATGAGTAAATTGATTGATCGTCATCACCTACCACAGTAAAACGGGCACGCTCGCCTACTAGCAATTTAACAAGTTGATATTGGCTTGTATTGGTATCTTGATACTCATCCACCAGCAAGTATTTAAAGCGTTGCTGCCAGCGCTCACGTGATGTGGCGTTATTAGTAAGTAACAAAGTAGGGATCATAATTAAATCATCAAAATCCAGTGCGTTATAAGCACGTAGCTGATTTTGATAGCGAGCATACAGCTGTGCAAACAATGCCTTTTGCGCATCACGCGCTTCGCGTATTGCTTGCTCTGGCAGTACTAATTCATTTTTCCAACTACCAATTTCCATTTTAAGTAGTTTGAGTAAGTCCTTGTCTTTTTTTAGCTCATCTTCGGTAAGCTCACTAATAAGCTGATTGGTATCTTGATCATCAAATAACGAAAAGCCGGGTTTAAACCCTAATGTGCTTAACTCTTTTTTTATTATTTCTAAACCGAGTGTATGAAACGTTGATACCCATAAACCTTTAGCGTCTTGCTTTCCGAGCGTTTGCAGTACTCGTTCACGCATTTCTTTGGCTGCTTTATTGGTAAAAGTAACAGCGGCTATATTTCGCGCTTTGTACTCACATTTTTTCACTAAATAAGCGATTTTATTCGTAATAACACGGGTTTTACCAGAGCCTGCGCCTGCGAGTACTAAGCATGGACCACTAATATATTTTACGGCTTCATCTTGTTTAGGATTGAGTTTCATAACGACCAAAGAAATTTAAAAGACGCGCAATTTTAACGTAACCACTACTGCGAGCATAGCAATTGCCTTAATTAATTAAGGTAAAGATGATCATGTGTTAAATACCATGGGTATAAGGTAATATTAGTTATTATTATTTTAGGCCGCATCGAAGGGACAAATATGATCAACCCAGCAAAACTTGAAGAAATTGCTAAGCAAATTACTAGCAATATGCCGCAAGGTGTAAAAAACCTAGCAGAGACACTCGAAGGTAAAACAAAGCAAGTTTTACAAAACAAGCTTGCTGAGATGGATTTTGTGAGCCGTGAAGAATTTGATGTGCAAAGCCAAGTACTTATTCGTACTCGCGAAAAACTAACCGAACTTGAAGCTAAAGTTGCATTGCTTGAGCAACAACTTAGCACTGAGACTGATGCTGAATAATTATACCAATTGCATTAAATTAGTGTTCTATTATAGCGATAAGAAAATAGCTCAATAACAAGGCTAAAATTATGGTACATAGTTGTTCTATATAAATAATTTTTAACGTAGTTAGTGAGTTATTTAATACGCTAGAATGATCATTTTTTTAATAAAATTGGTATTAATTTAGTGTACAAAAAAGGCAGCTTAGGCTGCCTTTTGCGTTTTACCAAGTTTATTCAAATAGCTCATCAAGTACGTAATAAAATAATTTAGCCTGTTGATCTAAACTCACACTCAGCATTTTTTGCGCAACTTGCTCGCCAGTTATTGGTTTGTAACGCTTTAAAAACGGAAGTCGTGTAATAACAGGAAAAATAATACTGCCTATCTTTTCTGCCACTCTAAATTGCTCACGATCACCTAATAATAAAGAGGGTTGTAAAATACTTATTTTATCAAAAGGGAGTGCTTTAATATGTTGCTCAAGCTCACCCTTCATTTTCAAATAAGCACTATTACTGTGCGTGTTCGCCCCGCTTGATGACACTAAGCAGTAATGCGTAACACCATTACATGCCGCTAACTGCGCCGCTATAAACTGATAATCAAAATCTACTTTACGCTGAGCTTGTGTAGAGCCCGCCCGTTTACGGGTTGTGCCCAAACACGAAAACAATACGTCACCTTTAAAAAGCTCAACGTATTGAGTTAATTTTTCAAAATCAATAACGTGATTAACTAGCTTTGCGTGTGTAATAGGCAAAGCCCGACGACTTAACGTAACCACTTTGGTATAACGATCGCTATTAAGTAGCTTATGTAGCAACTCATTACCGACCAAACCTGTAGCACCTATTAATATCGCCGTTTTAGTCATAAATTTATTTATTTTCGCCCACTTTATTAAGTACGTGCTGCACTGCTTTTTTGTAGCTTTGCGTTTCTTCACTCGCGCACGTTACTACAGATTCTAAATCATGAAGATGGCCGTTTTCTAAACCATAAACCCAACCATGAACGCTTAGCTCTTGGCCGCGTTCCCACGCATCTTGCACAATGTTAGTACGGCATACATTACGTACTTGCTCAATTACATTTAGCTCAATAAGGCGGCTTAAACGTTCGCTTTCTGGCATTGCATCAAGTTGTTCAAGATGCTTTTCTTTTACATCCCCTACATGGCGTAGCCAATTATCAATAAAGCCAAATTTTGCATTGTTTAAAACGGCTTGTACGCCACCACAGCCATAGTGACCTACTACCATGATATGTTTTACTTTTAAAACCTCTACAGCGTACTGCATAACCGACAAACAGTTATGGTCAGTGTGTACAACCACGTTTGCAACGTTACGATGCACAAATAATTCGCCTGGTAATAAATCAACTATTTGATTAGCAGGTACACGAGAGTCTGAACAACCAATCCATAAATACTCTGGATTTTGTTGCATAGATAAAATTTTAAAAAACTCAGGATCAGCTTCGCTTGTACGTGCAGCCCAACGTTTATTGTTATCGAATAAATTTTTTAACTTTCTCATTGCATCTCTTATTAAGTCGAGGACGGAAATTTAATGGATATTAGCAAGAATCAAAATATTACGAGGCGTTAACTGCTTTTCACAAAACGTTTTAACGCTTACTTGATAGCCTTGCTGTTGCAAATATAAAGCACGATCGAGCACAAGCCAAACTTCAATTGCTCTTCTGAACACATGTCGAACCAGTTCAACTCGGTCAGTTATTTTTTTTCGAGCAACCCCAACATCTAAATATTTATTATAATCAGTATCTTGAGGTAGGTTTATTGCCTTTTTGTCTGCAGCCCATGCACAAAATGATTTAAACGAATCTGAGAATATAGCTTTGTTAACCGAAGGTACGCTTACATAATATTGCTCGCCAGTAATCGATTTTCTAAGTGCGTCAAAACCAAGTCGCCATTCTAGTTCTGTTTTACGTACTTTTTCCAGACGAGAAGGCGCTGTGACAGTTTCTTGTAATGCGAGCTTTAAATCGCGATGCGTTAGGTTAAGCTCACTTTGGTTTGCAACCTCACTCATTACACGGTACTCATTAGCCGTAAATAAATGATAGCAACAAGGTGAAAAGCTAATTTGCTGTACTTTCGCTAAACTTGCTTGGCGCATAAATGCTTGGTGCAAACCACCACATGCGTGTAGCGCTACGGCATGCATATCAGCATTAAAAAATTTAGTGATATCCTCTTTTAATACATCTGCTTGGCTAAAATGCATTGCCAAGCCTTGTTGCTGTGCACTTTTTTGTCCTTGCTCGCATAAGCTTTGTTGCAGTTCAATACTATGCACATCACTTGCGCCATTAAAAGCAAGCATTCGCCCTAAGTGTCCTTTACCCGCACACCACTCTAAAACTGGTTGCTTAGTAGTAGGTAGTGCAGATACAAAATCTTGTAACTGATCAAACTTACGACCTTTAATGCCGTTACTTATCCAAAACGGATAATCAGCTCGAGAGTGTGCAGAGCTAGGTAAATCACATAGCTTAGCAAGTTCATCAAGTTGGTTTATGTGTTGGCTAAAAAATTGGTATAGCTGATTTTGATCGTTATCAAGAACGGTTACCTGATCATCAGTTAGTTCGCTAAGCATGCCTTGCAGCTCTGGCCAAGGAATAGTGTCAAAATCAAATGCGGTGCACTGCCAATACTGACGATGGCGCATTAAAAGTGAATCAAGTGCAAAAAATTGCTCAGCTAAAGTCATAACAGCTTAAAAAATAAAAAGACAATTAATTATATCAGCTCAGTGAGCTCTCATTAAGCAGTTATTTTTTGCTAAAAATCAGCCGTAAATACAAAGGTATTGAAATAATACTCACCAGAATAGCTGCTATGAGCATCCATGATAATTGCATCTTTTCAGGCTCTTGGTATTTATAAATAAAGTGAGATTTCACTTCGTCAAATTCGTTTTGCTGTATGCCATATAAGTCAGCAATTAAACGCCACTTTGCTATCGACATATGCCCTAAACTGGTAGTGGGTGGGGTTATATAACTTTTTAGTACTTCAGCCTCAAAGGCGAGCTGATGAAAGCTCTTACTCGGTGCATAGTTTTGCTGGGTGACTGCAATGGCTTCATCCATGTTCATCATTGCATAGCGCCAACCTTTTAGGCTCGCTTGGTAGAATTTTTCGACCGTTTGCGGATTTTGCTTAAGCATGTTTTCGCTGGTAAATAAAATGTCGCTATATACATCCATACCATAACGCTGTGGGCAAACAAGCCGATGAGCTACGCCTTGTTGAGTCATATAATAAGGCTCTGTAGTAACATAAACTTGCATAGCATCTAGCTTGTTTTCAATCCAAGCCTGGTTAAAATTTTCGCCATTGTAAACTTTGAGTTTATCTACATCAACGCCACTGCGTTTAAGCATAATAAGTAGCTCGGTGCCATCATTTTTGCTCACCGCAGTGATACGTTTATTAACAAAGTCACGTGGATGAAAAATATCAGACGTGTCTTTAACCATCCAGCAGTAAGGTGAAAATTGTAATAAGGCAGCCATAGCAACAAGAGGTTGGCCATTTATACGTTGCTGTAAAATACCAGAATGCCCTACACCAAATTGTGCTTCGCCACTGGCGACAGGACCAAAGGTATCAGGTTTCATTGGATTAGCTTGTTTAATAGTTACATCAAGGCCCGCTTCATTATAAAAGCCTTTTTGCTTGGCCATATAATAACCGGCAAACTGAAACTGATGTGTCCATTTTAGCTGTAATGTGACAGATTCTTGCGCCGCGATATGGCTACAAAAAAAGCACAATCCAATGATTAATCCTTTAAATAGCAACTAGGTGCCCTCAAAAAGTATGACGATTACCTGTAACTATATGTAAAACGTGTAATAAAGCAAGCACCCGAGTAAGGTGCCTGCCTTTAAAGAAGAATTATACTGAGGCGAGTTTTTCGGCTTTTTCTGCTTGCGGTTTTGATGTTAAAAATTGGGTAAAACACGGATTTTGTGTTTCATCTTGTACACTGTAACCTAAGCGATTCAAATGCTCGTTAAACATTTCATACTGACTCGGCTCAATAGCAAAACCTGCCAGTACATTCCCCATCGAACCACCGTGATTACGATAATGAAATAAGGTAATGTTCCAATTGCTGCCTAAAGTATCTAAGAAGCGTGCAAGCGCACCCGGATACTCAGGAAATTCAAAACGCAATAAACGTTCATGTAATTGCTCTGGTGCTTTTCCGCCAACCATATAACGCACATGTAATTTAGCGAGTTCGTTATCCGACAAATCGCAAAATTGATAATCGTTATTTGTTAAGTCTTGCTTTAACTCATTAAGCTCTTGCTCGCCTTGGCGAAGTGCAATGCCCACAAATATTTGTGCTTCACCAGGTCCTGCATACCGATAGTTAAACTCAGTAATAGCACGGCCACCTAAAGAAGCACAAAACTGTTTAAAACTGCCTTTTTCTTCTTTAATAGTAACGGCTAATAGCGCTTCGTTTTTTTCACCCAGCGCAGTGCGCTCTGCTACATAACGCAGGCGATCAAAGTTTAAATTAGCACCCGAAAGCACAGCCGCTAAATGTAGTCCTTTTAACCCCGACTGCTGACTCCACTTTTTAAGCCCAGCAGTTGCAAGTGCACCTGAAGGCTCTGCAATTGCACGGGTAGATACAAAAATATCCTGCATGGCTGCACATATTTCATCGCTAGTAACGGTTACAACTTCATCGCAAAACTTTTGTGCTAAACGAAATGTTTCAGTGCCAATAATTTTAACCGCTACGCCATCGGCAAAACTACCAACGCGATCAAGCTCTACTGGCTTACCTGCTTCAAGTGCTGCTTGTAAACACGCACTTTCGTCGGCCTCTACGCCAATTACTTTTATATCTGGACGCAGCGATTTAATATAAACCGCCATACCAGCAAGTAAACCGCCGCCGCCAACAGGAATAAACACAGCATCAAGCTCGTTTAATTGCTGCATTAACTCGCGTGCTACAGTGCCTTGACCAACAATGACATCCGGATCGTCAAATGGCGGGACAAATATACCGTTACGTTGCTCTGTTAGCTCAAGCGCATAGGCTTTTGCTGCATCAAAATGATGGCCATGTAATACAACTTCACCGCCAAGTGCGCGCACTGCGCTGACTTTTATTTCAGGCGTTGTTACTGGCATTACAATAGTTGCTTGATGCCCAAGGTGAGATGCACTTAATGCAACCCCTTGAGCATGATTACCCGCAGAAGCAGTAATAACCACTGAGCCTTTAGGTAATTTATTTAATTTGTTATACGCACCGCGTAACTTAAATGAATACACGGGCTGTTGGTCTTCACGCTTTAACCAAACATGATTACCTAGCTTTTTACTGAGTTCAGCCATTTCGCTAACCTCAGTAACTTTAGCCAAAGGCTCCATGTTTGCTTGAATAATAGCGCGAAAATAATCGAGCTCTTGAGAGACCATAATTAACTAAGCGCCTCCAATTTAGCTAAATCGCGCACTGCGCCTTTATCGGCACTTGTTGCAAGTAATGCATAAGCCTTTAAAGCAGACGAGACATAGCGCTCACGATCAACTGGCTTGTACGCCATTTTTCCGCGTGCTAATTGCTTTTGTTTACGTGCCTCAAGTTCTTCATCGCTTAGCGCTAATGTGATTTCACGTGTTGCGATATCAATAATGATTTTGTCGCCATTTTCAACATAAGCAATTGCACCACCACTCGCCGCTTCTGGCGATACATGGCCAATTGATAAACCCGAAGTACCACCCGAAAAGCGACCATCAGTAATAAGTGCGCATTTTTCAGCTAAGCCTTTCGATTTTAAGTAGCTTGTTGGGTATAGCATTTCTTGCATACCTGGGCCGCCTTTTGGTCCTTCATAACGAATAACAACAACATCGCCGGCTTTTACTTCGTTATTTAAAATCCCTTCTACTGAATCATCTTGTGATTCGTATACAATGGCGGTGCCTTCAAAATGTAGCATTTCGTCAACTACGCCAGCACTTTTTACAACACAACCATCAACGGCTAGATTACCTGAAAGCACAGCTAAACCACCGTCTTGGCGAAAAGCATGTTCAACGCTTCGAATACACCCATTCACGCGGTCATTATCGCCTTCATCCCAACGACACTCTTGGCTCATTGCTTTAGTAGTTCGAATGCCCGCAGGACCCGCACGGTAAAATTTGCGCGCTACTTTGTTAGTTGGGTCAGTTGCATCCCATTTTTTAACAAGCTCAGCCATTGTTGACCCTGCGACATGATTCACTGACATATCAACTAAGCCCGCTTTACCAAGCTCGCGTACAACAGCCATCATGCCACCAGCACGGTGGACATCTTCAATATGGTACTCTGGTGTTGCTGGTGCAACTTTACATAAAAACGGTGTTTTACGAGAAAGCGCATCAATGTGCGACATATCAAAATCAACGCCCGCTTCTTGCGCTGCAGCGAGTAAATGCAACACCGTATTTGACGAGCCGCCCATTGCAATATCAACAACCATTGCATTCATAAAGGCTGTTTTGTTAGCAATAGCACGTGGTAATACATCTTGATTATCTTTTTGATAATACTCACGACATAAATCAACAATACGAGCCCCTGCTTCAACATACAGTTGTTTACGGTCTTTATGAGTGGCAAGCGTGGTACCGTTACCCGGAAGTGCTAAGCCTATTGCCTCTAACAAACAGTTCATTGAGTTTGCAGTAAACATGCCTGAACACGAACCACATGTAGGACACGCAGAACGCTCTACTTGTTCTGAATCTGCATCACTTACCGACTCATCTGCACCTTTAACCATGGCATCAACTAAATCAAGTTTAATGTCGATGTTAGCAAGTTTAGTTTTACCCGCTTCCATTGGGCCGCCCGATACAAATATTACCGGTATGTTTAAACGTAGCGCTGCAAGCATCATCCCTGGGGTGATTTTGTCGCAGTTTGAAATACAGATCATCGCATCGGCGCAGTGACCATTTACCATGTATTCAACCGAGTCAGCAATTAAATCGCGTGAAGGCAGCGAATAAAGCATACCGCCGTGTCCCATCGCAATGCCATCATCAATAGCAATGGTATTAAATTCTTTAGGAACTCCACCCGCTTGGGTTATTGTCTCACCCATAAGCTCACTAAGCTGATTAAGGTGTACATGCCCTGGTACAAATTGTGTAAACGAGTTAACTACGGCAATAATCGGTTTACCAAAATCAGAGTCTGTCATACCTGTTGCGCGCCATAATGCTCTTGCGCCTGCGCGTTTACGTCCTTCAGTTGTTGTTGCACTTCTTAATTTAGCCATAGTTACCTCAGTTTTTGCCGCAATATAAGCGGGCATTCCTCATTCTAAAATTGGTGAATAACCGAGTGACTCAGTTACTCGTAAATTATTTTTTAATTCGTAATTACACAGCCTGTTGGTGCTGTAAATTTTGTAAAGTGACTTCTTTTACATCCACCAGCTTGTTTAGCTGGCTGGTTAATAGGTGAATAGGTTTATCACTATCTACCGTCATGGCTACGTTGTATAAGCCATCATCCATATTGAGCTGAAAATGCGTTAGGTTAAAACCACGATGACGCACCACTCGTAAAAAGCGCTCTACCGCTATACTTTGGCTTTTTAATGCAATAGTTAGGCTATGTTTCATTTTGCTTTCTCCGTCATCATTTCGTCGTTAGCAGCCCCAGGTGGTACAAGTGGCCAAACATTTTCTTTATCATCAATACAGGCATGTACTATGTACGGGCCTTTGCTGTTAACTAATGCTGTAATAGCATCATCAACTTGGTTCGCGTGGGTAATTGTTTGCCCTGGAATACCAAATACAGCAGCTAGTTGCACAAAGTCTGGGTTATCCGACAGGTTAGTTTCAGAGTAACGTCCTTCAAAAAACAGTTCCTGCCATTGGCGAACCATACCCAACCGCTGGTTATCTAAAATTAATATTTTTACAGGTAAATTATTACGGCGAATCGTGGCCAATTCTTGAATATTCATCATTATTGAGCCATCGCCCGATACAGTGATAACAAAGTCATCAGGGCGTGCTACTTGTGCGCCAATAGCAGCCGGTAAACCAAAGCCCATCGTGCCTGCGCCACCACTGCTTAAATGATTACTCGGGTGAGTAAACTTCATGTGTTGTGCTACCCACATTTGATGCTGACCTACATCGCAACACACAACGCCAGTTTTTGGCATGCGTTGGCTCAGTTGGTTTAATAAGTACGGTGCGTAGACCTTCTCACCTGGGTAGTCGTAACGCCACGCGTGTTTAATATTCATTTCTTTATTTGTGTCACACCACGCTTTAGGTGTTACAAAGCACTCAAGTGCGGGTAACGACGTTTTTAAATCAGCAATTAATGAAGCTTTAGCAGGTTTTCGCTTACCAACTTCAGCAGCATCGATATCTAAATGGATTACTTTAGCTTTAGCTGCAAATTTAGCTAAGTTACCCGTTACGCGGTCATCAAAGCGCGCACCTATACACACAAGTACATCACATTCTTGCACGGCAATATTAGCGGCTTGACCACCATGCATACCTAGCATGCCTAAGTAATGCTCGTAGTCAGGTAACACACTGCCTAATGCTTTTAGTGTTGATACAGCAGGCATCTGCGTTTTATTTAAAAACTGCATTAACTCGTCTTGCGCATCAGCGGCTTGTACACCACCGCCTACGTACGCTACAGGCTGTTTAGCCTCACTCAACAATTGATTAGCAATAGCAACTTGCTTTAAATCTAACTCAGGTAAGTATTCATCAGCTGCAAGCCAAGGCTTAAAAGGGACTTGCGCCATTTGAATATCTTTTGGGATATCGACAAGTACAGGACCTGGTCGGCCGCTTTGCGCTAAATGAATTGCTTCTTGTAGTATCTCTGCTAAGTCTTCCGCTCGTTCTACCATGTAGCTGTGCTTAGTACACGAAAGCGACATACCTAGTACATCTATTTCTTGAAACGCATCTGAACCAATAGCTGCAGTAGGCACTTGGCCGGTGATCGCCAATAATGGTACTGAGTCCATCATCGCATCAGCAAGGGCAGTTATTAAGTTAGTTGCACCTGGGCCCGATGTTGCAAAACACACACCTAATTTACGCGTGCTGCGAGCATAACCAACAGCTGCAAACCCTGCACCTTGCTCATGGCGAGTAAGGTAGTGTTTGACTGGCGCGCCATACAGCGCATCGTAAATTGGCATAATAGCTCCGCCTGGGTAGCCAAATACTTCATTTACGCCGTGTTTGGCCAATAAGTCGATTGTTAGTTCTGCGCCTGTCATTAATAAACCCTCATTCCTCAGTGACAACCCAATTACATTTTTACGCTAAAAACTTTACCCTTAAAACTAAAAAGCCCTCCGAACGGTTAAGTGCGGAGGGCTTTTTTAATGCTTAAGTTTTTAAAGCACTACGAAGCCCTCGCGGGAATAATCACCACGATAATAATCAGGACTAGGTTAAGTGCGTTTGTAAGCATGTAATTAATACCAAATTTTGTTCAATTATCGCGAAGGTTATTCCTTCGCTCTCTTTTTATATTAGTACCGCGCTAGGCCCTTTAAGTCAACACCAAAGTTAATCTAACAAAAAGACTAAAAGGCAATTTATCAGGTTTTAAAATTCATTATACAAGCTGGTAGTGGTTTTTTTATGCTCTAATTTTATTCTCAGAAATTCACTATTCTTATATCCCTTATTTAAGGTTTGATTAATTTTTAAGAATATTTTTATAAATAAAATTATTTATCACCTTCAGGTAATGCGTAGGTTCTCTTAAGCGACTCTTAAGTGTTGTTGCATAGCATGGCGTTGTTATTTTAAACGAGCCTAAATATGAACGTAATTAGTCAAACACCAGCACAAAAAAAGCCAAATCGTAGTAAACGGTTTTACATTCACTGTAGTGCAAATGCCTTTGTAGTGATGATTGCCTGTTATTACTGTTTAGTTATAAACATTCCTTTTATTCAAGGTTCGTTTAGCGCCATAACCTCTCTTGCATCTTTTTCATGGCTATTTTTACTTTCAGTCCCGCTACTTTTGTTATGCCTTTTAATTATTTTCTTTTCGATAGTGTCGGTTAGATGGTTATTAAAACCAGTTAACTATCTTTTACTGATAATTTCTAGCGCCGTGCTTTACGGCTCATTAAATTACGGTGTCGTGTTTGACTATTCAATGATTCAAAACACGTTCGAAACCGATTCAAGCGAAGCGCTGAGCTATTTAAACCCTCAGCTCATAGCCTTTTTACTGTTGTTTTGTGCGCTACCTATTTTTATATTAAGCAAAGTAAAAATACACTTTACCCGCCCTCACCAAGAAGCGATTAGTCGTATAAAACTTATTGTAGCGTGCTGCTCATTAATTGCTTTAGTGGTCGTAAACTTTTACGCCGACTACGCAGCCACAGGCCGCAATAACCGCATTTTGAAAAAAGAAATCATCCCATTTCAGTATCTCTCTAGCGGTTATAAATATATGCGCGATCAGCTGCTGTATACCAATATGGAATTTAAAAATATAGATGCAACACCCACCCTCATTGCACCCAATACCACCAGCGTAACAGTTATGGTTGTTGGCGAAACCGCACGAGCAGAAAACTTTGCTTATCAAGGTTATAAGCGTAACACCAATCCTTATACACAAAAGTATAATGTGACGTATTTTAATAATGTGGCGTCTTGTGGAACCGCTACTGCAGTGTCTGTGCCGTGTATGTTTTCACTGCAAACACAAGATAACTTTGATCGATTAGCAGCCGACAACCAACAAAACCTGATTGATTTAGCACAACAAGCTGGCAGCGACGTACTGTGGGTTGATAACAACAGCGGCTGTAAAAACGTATGCACCCGTGTTGTTAATATTGATATACCAACCACCCCATCAGCGCTTTGCGATGGAAAATATTGTTTTGATGAAGTGCTTATTGCTCCACTTAAACGCAAACTCGCTAATTTAAGCCAAGCTAACACCGTTATCGTCCTACATATGATGGGCTCACACGGACCAACCTACTTTAAACGCTACCCAGATAAATTTAAGCAATTTACGCCCACGTGCGACAGAAGCGACATTCAAAACTGCTCACTCGATGAATTAGTTAATACCTACGACAACACAATTGCGTACAGCGACTTTGTTAACGCCCAAGTAATTGAGCAATTAAAAACACTGCCAAACAACATAGATAAGCAGTTTTTATATGTCTCTGACCATGGTGAATCACTTGGCGAAGCCGGTGCTTATTTACATGGTTTTCCGTATAGCTTTGCACCTAGCACACAAACGCATGTTCCTCTTTATATGTGGGCTGATGAGCATAATCAGCGCATTACCAATACCTGTTTAGCTAATTTAGACACCACTGCTGCACGCTCACACGACAATATTTTTCACACTCTTTTAAATTTAATTGGCATTAAAAGCAAAACGTATCAGGCATCCCTTGATTTACTTGCTAGCTGCCAAACAACACCAAGCGAAATAAAACTATGAGTAATAAAACCGTTATAAAACGCCAAGGCTTAATGCGCCTTATTTTTACCTTAAGCCATTCTTTTAACGGCTTAAAATGGATGAGTCGATTTGAAGCGGCGTTTCAACAAGAGTTAGCACTGTTTTCGTTACTTGGTGTGTTTGTATGGCTACAAGAAATTGCACTAAGCGATAAATTATTACTTAGTGCCAGCCTGCTGTTTGTATTGTTTGCTGAACTTGTAAATACGGCAGTTGAGGTTGTGGTTGATAGGATTGGCAGTGAATACCATGAGCTTTCGGGTCTCGCTAAAGATATAGCCTCTGCCAGTGTGTTTATAGCTATGTTAATTGCCGCACTTATTTGGTGGGCTGTGTTATGGGCATAAAGCTAACTTTTATAGCTAAAATAACGAGGCTAATATTTAAAGTAATACCTAAGGTACAAAATGCACTTGGCCCTGTATGGATTTTTGTTGTATTTGCTGTTTTGGCACTTAGCTTGTTAACACTTGCTCGCTTTGGTTTAAGTGTATGGCAAGGCGAACGTGTATTTGGATCTCATGCGTGGTTATCTATATTTATAGGTGGTTTAAGAGTTGATATAGCCACTCTAAGCTACATTATTATGCCCGCATTACTACTTACCTTACTGATGCAAAGCGTAGGTTGGCAAAATAAAGTACGCGGCCTAATAAAAATTTACTTAGTGGGGATGTCTGCTTTACTCGTTTTTTTTGAAGTGATTACGCCTACGTTTATAAACGAGTACGACTTGCGCCCTAACCGCTTATTTATAGAATATTTAATTTACCCTAAAGAAGTCTCAAAAATGATTTTTTCAGGCTATAAGTTAGAAGTATTTATTGCTGTTATAGCACTTATTTTAAGCTGTAAATTTGCAAGTAAAATATTTAGCAATCAATGGCAAAGCAAGTCATCACTAACAGGTTTAAATCAATCAATTTTAGCGCTTGTTTTAGTATGCTTAACTATTTTTGGCGCCCGCAACTCATTAGGACACAGACCACTTAACCCCGCCATGGTCTCGTTCTCTACTGATCACTTACTTAACGACTTAACCCTTAACTCACTTTATAGCGTCGCATTTGCAGTTAAGCAACTTTCTAATGAGCAATCGAGCCAAGACTATTACGGTAAAATGCCCACCGATGAATTACTTAGTATTGTGCGTAGTAACATGCAAAATACGCAAGGCACATTTAGTGATGTAACCGCCCCTACAAAAACGTTTCATGGCGCAAGTAATACAGGTAAACCCAAAAATTTAGTCATTATTTTACAAGAAAGTTTAGGTGCTCGTTATGTAGGCACGCTTGGCGGTTTACCGCTTACACCTAATATAGACGCCCTTTATAAACAAGGCTGGGGGTTTGATAATTTATACGCCACGGGTACACGTTCAGTACGTGGAATTGAGGCAGTAATTACAGGGTTTACACCAACGCCTTCGCGTGCAGTTGTTAAGCTTGATAAATCACAACGTGACTTTTTTACCATTGCTGATTTTTTAGCGAAGCAAAATTACAACACGCAGTTCATTTATGGTGGCGAAAGCCATTTTGATAACATGCGCAGCTTCTTTTTAGGCAACGGTTTTAAAAGTATCGTAGATACAAATAACTTTAAAAAAATAGACTTTAATGGCTCGTGGGGCGCATCAGACGAAGACTTGTACGACCAAGCCGATATAGAACTTACTAAGCTTAAAAATCAAAACAAACCCTTTTTTAGCCTTATATTTTCAAGCTCTAATCATAGCCCGTATGACTTTCCTGACGATAAAATAACGCTGTACGATAAACAAAAACAAACCCGTAATAATGCTGCCAAGTATGCCGATTACGCACTAGGCACCTTTATCGAAAAAGCTAAAAAATCGAGCTACTGGGATGATACTGTATTTATAGTTATTGCCGATCACGACTCGCGCGTATCGGGTTCAAATTTAGTACCGGTTGATCACTTTAAAATTCCGGCCGTTATTTTTGGTAAAGGTATTACCCATAAACGAGATAGCCAACTAGCCAGCCAGCTCGATATTCCTGTTACTCTACTGTCTTTAATTGGCGCAAGTGGTAAGCACCCTATGATAGGTCATGATTTATCAAAGCCAATTAGCGACAACAAACAACGCGCAATGATGCAATACGACAAAAACTTTGCCTACATGCACGATAATAAAGTGGTGGTGTTACAACCACAAAAACCAGCAACCACCTATACGTATAGCAATAACCAGCTTGTACCATGTGAAAACGATGAGCAACTAGTTAAAAAAGCCCTAGCCCACGCGAACTTAGGTAATCTAGCTTATACAAATGGTTGGTATCATTAACCAAGTGACTTGATAATAAAGCCTTGTTAAAGTAACAAGGCTATTTTTATAAACCGAGTAAACATGAAAATCCTCGTTATTGAAGACTCTGAAGCACTAAGACGCAGCTTGCAAGTTGGCCTTAGCAACCTTGGTTTTACCGTAGATGAAACTGGTGATGGCTCAGAAGGGTTGAGTATGGCACTCAGTGGAAACTACGACCTCCTAGTACTTGATTTAATGCTACCGAGCGTTGATGGCATGAGTATTTTACAAGCACTGCGCAGCAGTAATAGCCAAAGCCGTGTGCTAATTTTATCGGCACGAAGTGAGCCTCAAGATAAAATTAGCGGCCTTATGAAAGGCGCTGATGATTATTTAACTAAGCCATTTTCGTTTGAAGAACTCCATGCTCGTGTCCTTGCATTACTTCGTCGTGGTTCACTGCAAAACCAACAAAATACCCTTACCGTAGGTGATTGCGTATTAGATCTGTCACTTAAAACTCTTCACTACAAGCAACATGCCATTGAGCTCACTCGCAATGAATACAAAATAATAGAATGCTTATTTAACGCCCCAGAGCGAGTATTAGGGCTTGAGCTTATAAGTGAAGCGGTGGTAGGTCAGTTTGATATGCTCTCTAAAAATGCGCTTGAAGCACACATCTCAACCATACGTAAAAAAGTAAGACAGTTTGATGGCGAGCTCCCGATAAAAAACAAACGTGGATTTGGTTATGTCGCAACAACAAAATAAAAGTCACTCAATAAAACGTAAACTCGTTAATAATATTAGCGCTGTGATCTCTGTTATTTTATTCACCATATTTTTAACCGTTGATCTAAGTGTTGATACTTGGGTGGAAGATCAGTTTAATCAGTCTTTAACTAACAAAGCTAACTACTTAAAAACCTTAGTTGAAGATGACAACAACGTGGTTGAATTTGATTTTGCTGGTGAGTTTATGTCGGAGTATGAAGCTGCAGATGCCACGGAGTTTTACCAATTATGGCATGGCCGTGATGTGTTTGAACGCTCGGACTCATTAGCGCTTTATGAAAATGCTAACCTGCCTTTTTTAGAAATGCCGATAAACGAATCTAAAATTATAGATTACGAGCTTCCTAACGGGAGTGATGGTCGCGCACTTATAAGTCACTTTGTAGCCCAAAAAGATGATAGAAATCCCACTCACTCTGCTGTTTTTAATACCATGACTCTTGCAATCGCAGCGCCCACCTCCGAACTTAATAAAGTACTGATTATTATTGATGTGGTCTTTATTTTAACCTGTGTACTTGGTGTGTTTGGTGTGCGCTATTTAGTGACACGTATTGTAAATAAAGGTCTGCACCCGCTACACAACTTAAACGACCAAATTAAGTTACTCGATATTACCGGTGTTGCGCAAACAATAGAAAGCGACTTTAAAGTAGAAGAAATAGAACCTATACGTAACGAGCTAAATAAGTTTATTACCGTTAATCAGCAACTCTATAGTAATGAAAAACGCCTAACAAGCGACATTGCACACGAGCTTAAAACCCCAATAGCTGAACTCATAAGCCTCTCAGAGGTGGCTATTCGCTACCCTGACGATAAACGAATTAGCGACACCTATACCAGTGATGTGCTTAATATTTCACAGCGTATGAAAACGATTGTTAGCAACCTATTACTGTTGCAGCGCTCAAGTAGCAGTGCAATGCAATTAAATGCACAAAATATCATTCTAAATAACCTAGTAAATCAAATTGTTGATGAGCTGACCTTTAAGCACCCAACTATTAAAGCGCGTTTAAATAATGAGATAACTGACGAGTTTACACTTAATGCTGACGAATTTAGTTTAAATACCATTTTATGTAACTTAATCGATAACGCACTATTTTATGGACTCCCTGAGGCACCAATTAAATTAACTGCCGTAAATAACAGCACAAACATGACCATCTCTGTTAGTAACAAAGTAAATAAACCACTAAGTAGTGAACAGCTCACTGCTATTTTTGACCCGCTCTATCAGCTAGATTCATCTAGAACTAATAACCAGCGCCATGGTTTAGGATTATCAATTGTACAGAGCTTATGTAACTTAAATCGCTTTACTATTACGGCCAGTAATACCGAAAGCAATACGTTAACGTTTATATTAACGTTACCTAAGAAGTAAATTTAGGTTAGTATTTACACTACTAATTTTGAAATTTTAAGGACAAACCATGAATGCTCTTACCCGTGTTAGCCACTTTTTTATTGTGGCATTACTTATAACATTTAGCCTTAACAGCTATGCTGCTCCTGCCATATACAAGATAGAAAAAAATGGCGTTAGCTCTTACTTATTTGGCACCGTACACGTTGGTGATGCCAGCATGAAAGGCTTACCTAAAAATGTAACCGATGCAATTAGTGCAAGCAAAGAAGTGATTGTTGAAGTTGATATAAGCAAACTTACTCCACTTGAAATGCAGCAGCGTTCAATGCCATTTATGATGCTAAGTGACGGTAAAACACTGCAAACTGAGCTTTCAAAGCAAAATTATACCAAGCTAAAAGATTACTTTGCTAAAAAGTCGATTGATATTGCTATGTTTAATGGCTTAAAGCCTTGGGCTGTTATGGTGACTATGATGCAAATTGAATTTCAAAATGCAGGTTATTCAGATAAAACCGGCATAGACAAGCAAGTGCTTAGTTATGCTAAAGAGCATAATATTAAAATTGGCGAGCTTGAAACCCTAGAACAACAACTACAAATGTTTGATGGTATGGCGCTATTAAGCAATGAAATGATTGAAGAAACCTTTGAGCAACTCAGCGATATTAATACTTACTTTATCAAATTAGTTAATGCCTGGAAAAACGGGGATATGGATACACTAACCGATTACTACAACATGAGTTTTGATGACAGTAATTACGGTGAAATTAGCGAGCAAGTAATGCTAACTAACCGCAATAATAATTGGGTTAAACAACTCACACCGCGTTTAGCAAACGAGCAACTATTTATTGCCGTAGGCGCTCTGCATTTACCTGAAAAACACGGGTTACTTAAACAGCTACGAGATAAAGGCTTTAGCGTTACTCGTCTTTAAAATAAAAATGGGTTGAGTGAATTTTCGCTCAACCTTTCTCTGAGTTTTTAATTAAAGTCTTCCATTTTTAAGTAATTCTCTATTCCTTCAATTTTGTCTGCCGCATGATGATTTACATAAATCACAGTACTTGTATTAGCAGCACAAATTTTCTCTATTAGTAGCAGTACACGTTGCCTGTTTGCTTCATCTAATCCTAAGCAAGGTTCATCTAAAATAAGTAACGTTGGATGCTTTACCATAGCTCGTACAATTAAAAGCATACGTTGATCGCCGTACGAAAGCTGGGTGAATGAGGTGTTTTGCTTGTCACTTAAACCAATAAATGCCAGCCACTGCTTAGCAATATTAATTTGTGCATCGCTCGGCTTTTGATATAAACCTATGCTGTCATAAAAACCAGATATAACAGTATTTAAAGCCGATATACTTACGCGATAATCCATATGTAGCGCGTTAGATATAAAACCAATATGCTGTTTTATATCCCAAATACTCTCCCCGGTTCCGCGTTTAAAACCGAACACTTCAATGTCATTGTTATAACACTGTGGGTTATCACCTGTTATTAAATTTAATAGGCATGTTTTACCTGAACCGTTCGCTCCAGTAAGCTGCCAATGCTGATGCTTTTTTATAGTCCAATTGAGATTTTTGAATATGCTTACGTCACTATAACTAACTTTAGCATTACTCAATTTAACTAAGGTATTACCAGTGAATGTCTTTTGCTCTTGCTCGGCGTCAGGAGATGGCACATCCAATGAAGTATGCTCTAAATGAAGTAGTTTTAGTAAGTCACTTAATTGCTCACTACTTGGCTTTGCTAAAGTATGTAACAAGCAACCTTGGTTTACATAGCCATAGTGAGTAATGAATGAAGGGATTTCGTCTAGGCGGTTTAGTACAAAAACAAAAGTAATAGTTTGGCTAAGCTCTATGAGTATTTTATTAAGTTGCTGGCAAGATTGTACGTCGAGTCCATCAAATGGCTCGTCAAGCACGACTAACTCACTATGGGAGCTGAGTGCTTTTATAAGTAGGAGTTTACGAGTTTCACCCGTTGAAAGTTCTCTAAAATGCCTATTTAGTAATGAGCTAAATTTAAATAATTCTATTAGCTGCGCTAATAACTCACCATTATTACTATGCTCTGCAAATATAAGGTCTTTAACGAGGCTATGCTTTTCATGCTCTAATTCTTGGGCCAGTAACTGTTTATGCGAATCTGAAGACACGAGCATAAGTTTATTAATACTACTTATACGCTTACCACTTTCGCACTTAGCTTCACCAACTAACGCAGCTGTCAGTGCAGATTTACCGGCTCCATTAGCACCTAGAAGCAGCCAATGTTCTCCTAGATTCACTTGCCAATCTAGGTTGCATATGTCGTAACGACTTTTGCCTTGTCCTTGTAAGTAACCATTAAATTGCTCAAGCGTAATTGACTGCACTAACTTTTCCTAATAAACCTTAAAACAGCAAGTTAACGCATATTAAAAGTGCTTAGCAAGCTTGTTATCTGCAAAATTAATTTATTTCACTAGGGCGTATTGATCTTTGTGGATTGAAATTTGTTCAATCTAGGGGCGATTAAATCGCGGCGCGGGGTTTGTAACCTAGTGGGCTCGATTACTGCTCCTGCGTTATTCTAATGGCTTACATCCATGTAAGAATAAGTCAAAACCGAGTAACAAAGAGTTAATCGTCCCTAAAAAGAACCCAATGGGCAGCGCATGTTTGGTATTTATGCTGCGTTATCGCATATTTATGGGGAATAACCACACTACATAGGCTCTGCCTTGCCTAAAAACCAAACAGTCTGCTGCAAATTCAACTACCAAAGATCAACACGCCCTAGCAACGCTAATACTATTTAATGCGTCTTTAATTGCTTGCTGACTTATTGGTTTATGAATATGAAGGTTAGCCCCATATTTATAAGCTCGCTCTATATCATTTTGTGAAGTATTTGCTGTTATAACAATAATTGGCATTACTTTATTAAGATCAGAGCGTATTTTTTTAATCGCCTCAAACCCATCCATTACTGGCATATTTAAGTCCATAAAAACAATATCGTATTGATTTTCACTCACCATATCGCACGCGACTTTGCCGTTTTCAGCGCAATCATAGCTTAAACCTAATAAGCTAAGTATGCGGGTCAGTAATATAGTATTTAATGGATTATCTTCAACGACTAAACACTTTAGTTTGTCATTTATTTTACGAGGGTTTGGAAGAGCTTTACTGGCAATTATTGGTAAGTGCAAAGATACCAGCGCCCCATGGGCTTCATTATTTTTGAAGGTAATTTCACCGTGCAACGCCTTTACAACATACTGAACCCGAGTGAGACCTGTTCTTAATCCTTGAAAATGGTTTGTTTGTTTAAATGAGTCAAATTCAAGATCAGTAATCTCTTTCGAAAAACCACAACCAGTATCACTTACAGTTACACAAAGTTCATTATTAAAAAGCTTTGCAGAGACAGTAATTTCACCTTCTGTCGTAAACTTTATAGCGTTACTGATTAATTCTGTAAGCGTATGCTGCAAACGTTGATGATCCAATTTACATACACAATTTAATGATTCATCTAAACAACTAACTAGTTTTAGGCCTTTTTGCTGACAAGCATGCTCGTAAGCCATTAGTACTTTATTACACGACTCTAGAAGGTTTTCATTTTTAAATTGCGGTACCCACTTACCTGTACTTAAAGCTTGCAAGTCTTGCAGTTCATCTAATATGGCTATTAACCTAAGTGCGCAGTAATTAGCTTGGGTTTTAACGCTTTGCTGCGTATCAGAAACCTTTAACTCCTCAATAGACGTAATAAGACCCTGTAAAGGAGTTCTAAATTCGTGACTTGCTCTGGCAATAAAATGCTCTTTATTTTGACTCACTTGTTGAGCGAACTCTTTTTGTTTTTGGTATTTAGACAATGCGTTACCTATTTCTTTTTCCATTGGCATAAATACAAATCTTAACTCTACAAGTAGTAAAAACATCGCCATAAGCCAAAATAATAATTCAAGGTTAGATACCCAGTTCAATTTTTGGACAGCTTGCTCTTCAAATAAATTCACTGCATGATCTAGTTGCTTTAATAGCTCTTCAACCTCAGTTACAGAGAATATACGCTTATCTACTTGGCCTTGTTGATAAAGCAAATTTTCCGCTTGCTGGATATATGTTGCAACTTGGGAATCTAGTTTATGAGGAGCTAACGTATACAGCTTAATAAGCTTAGGTGTAAGGTATTGATACTCTCCATTACCATTTTTTGAAAGTAAGTAATTATGAGTTTTTTTGAATGATACAACTGACGCTTTTAACGCTTTAGTATGCTCAGAAATATTTGTTGCCGATAATAATAACTCATTACTATGCCAAGCTATTTTTTGAGAAAGCATTCTCTGCTTACCAGCCATATTTATTATTTTTGCGTCGTATTTTTGCACCGAAAAATAATACTGCATAAGTGATGCTGATGTGCTTATTAATAGTGCTATTGCTATTAATGCCCATCGGTAACGAGTACGGATATTCGCGACAACTTTAAACATACTAAGCCTTGTTTTTGTTTTAAGTGTAGCTCAATTTTTTAGAACTAATAAGCAGCTTAAATAATGATTATTAAATAAAAAAGCCCAACTAAAAAGTTGGGCTAATAAAATAAAACTATTTAACTATCTATTTTCTAAACGGTTATAGTCGAACATTCCATATTCTATCCCACGATATTTTTTAGCAGTATCGTGCAATATATCGCTGTATTGCCAAAACTGTGGATGAGTACGTCGAATACCAAACTTAGATTTCAATGCACCATAATCAGCTTCTATTTGCATCATAGGCAATTGCTCGGCAAAAGCATTTACTTGCTGCTCGTTATTTAAATACCAAATAGCTGCTGGATAATCTCCGATAAACCCAGGAACAATAGTCGCGGTATCTTCATCATAAGCACGTTGGCCATCTTCGTTTAATAAACTAGATATATTGTAATGCGCATTATGATGAATAATAGTGTAGCCCTTATGGCTATTATCTTCTTGCTTTACAAGTATAAAAGAAAGCTGAGGTAATAAGTTAACCGCTTTTGCTGGCATTTCACTTATTACATTTAACGGCTTTGGCACTTCAGTGTAGTTGTATTTTTCACTTAAAACTGGCGCTAAGGCTTCTTTCATCAAGGTATATAGTTCATGCTGTGGATCATCAGTTTCATAGTTAATACCACTGGGTTGGCTAAATTCTCGGTTACTTTTAAAGAACTTAGATAAGTCAGGTGGTGAATTACGATACCACTGCTTTTTGATTTGATTACGCTTGTGCTCAGGTAATAGAGCTAAAAAGTTTTGCTCTCCCTCTAAACGTAAAAAATCCATATATAAACGTGTAACCAATTGATGGCCTATATTTCCGTATACATCAAAGCCTGCCACAAGCAAATAATGAATACGTTCAAATAACGCATAATCAAGTATCCACGTGGTTTTAGGCTCTTGACCAATAAAACCTTTAACAACAGTTGCACTATCAAAATGGCGGAAAATAGTCAGCGCAGCATTTTTATTATGCCCATCACCTTTCCAAAGCAAGTCAGTTGTAAGATGCTCGCCACCTTTAAACATTTCGTTAGCAAGCTCAACTTTTGCCTGTAAATATTTTTTCTCACGAACTGAATATTTAACCCAGCTAGAAATAGGTAACGCATTACTTTCCTCTGCAGCAGGAAGTTCTAGCGCTTCTTCATGTTGCATTAGCATTTCCCCTACAGCAGGAGTCGCAACCTTATCAGGATCAGCAAATGCCACCCAAAAGTGATCATTTATAACATTTAAAGCAATCTGACCACGACAAACAGGCCCTTTTATAAAGCCCATAATAATTAACTCGGCTTCATCAAGCATAAATTGATATTTAGAATTAATAGGAATAACTTCAAAAGTTTTAAATGGGTTAGATGCTGACTTAGGCTCATAACTCGGCATTTGCGTAACTGTATAATCTGGCGCAATAAACTGCTCGTACAAACGCAGTAATTTAGCTTCATTAAGCTCAAGTGGTAAATGCGTTTTAGAAAGTATGGTTGTACGCTCTTGCATAAAACGATAATAAACACGGCTAACTTTAGGGTCATCGTATGGACGACGCGTATTAATTAACTTTATTTCCTCACCAGGAGGCGTACTTGAGCGAACTAGTTTAAAAAAGCTTTGTGGGTTCTCTGACGTAAAATAAATATGTGCTAAAAACCAATGTTCATAAATATAACGTGCTGATAACTGATACTTTAAGTTATCTTGATTTAAAAATGCTTCCCAGCCCTTTATTTTATTCTGATCATACTTACTTGGTGGCTCAATATGTGACATTTTACCGCCATTTTTAAGCCAGTTCTGTAAATGATTAAACTCTTCGCGCGAAACCCCAGGTAAACCATAAGGCATACCGCCATGAGGTTGCTCGTCAGCTAATCGGTCAAACTCCCCCATTGTTGCACAGGTTTGCGAACGCCCTAATGAAAAATCAAATTCATCATCTAGCACTTCATTAGTTGGTAATTCATAGCTTTGCTTTAACACTAAACTATTAAATAAAACACTTCCCGCTAAGTTTGCTTCTTCACTTTGTACGCGCTCATTTAGCACTGGCGTAAAGTTTTTTTCTCGCCATTGCTGTGTATTGGTTGCATCAAATAATAAACGGCTTGGGGTCGTTGCCAATAAACGAGTTCCATCGTAAACAAGCTCTTTACTCAAACCTCGGTCAATACCTTCAGGGGATGAGAGCTTAAGCTGGCAAGGTGCATCGTAACAACCATGGCAAACGACGCAGCGGGTATCGAGCACTGGTTTTACGTTTTGTAAAAAATCAGCTCCAGCAAGAGTAGAATGTGGAACGATACGCTCTTGCGCTTGCTCTGGTCCAAATAAATCATCGTAATGTGCATTACCTAAGTAAGCACAACCACTAAGGATAATTAATACAAATGTACTTATTATTATTTTTTTCATTCGTCCTCGTCACCTAAATCGAAGGTGGGCATCATATCCATTTGAGGAGAAACGAATGTTTTCTGACCTTCAGTATTCAAAACAATACTTAAAAGAGGCCCATGCGTTAATGTTATCTGCGCATCATGCTCTTGCTCTAATATACTTAAATACAGAGAATCAGTTATAAGCAACTCATAACCGCTAACGGTAATAGCTACACTGCTATCTTCACTTGGATTTTGGCAAATTTGAGCAAGTAACTCATCATCAAGTCCAATTGATATTTCAAAATCAGGCTGCTCTAAATCTCTATCACTTAATGATTCATCTAATAGAAATAAAGGAAGGGTTAAATTGCTATCTTGTTCAAATTCCATTGCGTTCTCTGCACTTTCTGACGATTTAATTGGCGAGTATTATAACAAACTAGCGAGTAAATTAACGCTAAAGCTAATGTAACTGTTTAAACGTCATCTATAACAGATTCGATCACCGAAAATACAGCACCTTGAGGGTCGCATATAACACTAAAACGACCAACATCGGGGATATCTGTTGCAGGAACACATACTTGTCCACCTAAGCTAGCGGCTTTATTTACTGCTGTATCGCAGCTCTCTACTGCAAAGTAAATCATCCAATGAGCAGGAATATCTTCAGGCCAGTCGCTTGTCATCTCAAGCATACCGGCAATTGGCTGTCCACCGACTAAAAATAAAGTGTAATCCATACCGTCCATTGGCTTTATTTCACTTTCCCAGCCTAGTAAAGCACAGTAAAAGTCTCTACTTACTTTACTATTTCTGGTTGCTAACTCATGCCAATAAGGAGTGTTTAATTCACCTAAGTGCTTACAACCTTTATGCTCATTTCCTTGCCATAGTGCAACAGTGGCACCTACAGGATCTTTTAGCATCAACATTCGTCCTGCATTCATAACATCATGAGGACCGGCAATAACTTCAGCACCTAGTTCTTTAGCTTTTAGCGCACAATCATCAACATTATCGACGGCAATGTAAGCCAACCAATGACTTGGGATCCCTTCACTAATTTGCTCTTTAGGCATTTCATACATAGCGGCTATATCACCACCTTGCTTTTGTAGCATAGTGTAATATATGTCCTCCCCAATAGGTTGATCGTCATACCCCCAATCAAATAATGAGGTATAAAACGTCTTACCATCTTTCCAATTATGGGTACAAAGTTCTGACCAACAAAAAATACCATGTGGGTGATTATCAATTTCACTCATTATTAAACCCTTATTATTCTATTTTTATCTAAACGAGCTCTGTCACATTTTATAAACTACATAATTGAACAGATCATAAATTGAGATTAGAGCAATAACTAAGCGGAGTCGATAAAAGAAGGGCAAGAATTCGTTATTCAGTTGTTTCATATATGAGGTTTTTAACGCAGTTAGCGTCAGATTTAATCCCTCAAATTGATTAGATATTATTGCTGATTGATATAAATTATTTACTAAGAAGTCCTTCGCTCTAGAGGAATCCCTGAATCACTTTTTTGCAGACGTAAAAAAGCCCGAATCATTAGATTCGGACGCTCTACAATATAAAATCGGTACGCTACGCAGTATATCAGCGTCGGGAGTCGCTACGCTCGCCCGCCCTACGTGATGTGTGTTGATGTGAGTGTGTGTTAATTGCGCGCATTTCACTTTTCTG